>NZ_JXQR01000028.1:0-115950 GCF_000834715.1 Flavobacterium sp. MEB061
CCAATCTTTTTTTGAGCAGAAAAAGCTCAAAAAAAGGATTTCCGCTTCTATCCCTAACGCAACCCCGAATTCTTAGAATTTTAGGGTTATTACTTTTCTAAAGCCTTCATTACCTGTAATGTCACAGGTTGTGTATTGCCAATATAAATTTTTTCATCAATAATAAAAACCGGACGGCTGATAAAAGTATAATGTTCCAGAATGTATTTTTTAAAATCAGCTTCGGTCAAATTCTTGTTTTTTAAATCCATTGATTTGTATAACTGTGCTTTTTTGCTGAATAAAGCTTCATAGCTTCCCGCAAGTTTATACATTTCTTCCAGTTCAGCTTCTGTAATCGGGTTTTGTTTAATATCGTGAAAAACCAGATTGTTGTCTTTTGGTAAACTTTTAATGATTTTTCGGCACGTATCGCAAGAAGCTAAGTAATATATTTTGTTCATGATTTCTGATTTATTAGAATACAAAGAAAATCCATTTGAAATATAAAAATGACTAATTTTATAAAAAAAATATAAATATGAGTTCAGTTTTTAAAGTACAGAAAACCATTCGCGAAATTCTCCTGAAGATTTTGGATAATCATTCATTGGAACAATTAAATAAAATTCCGGCAGGATATAGTAATAATTTAATTTGGAATGTGGCGCATTGTATTTCTTCACAACAAGTTTTAGTCTATAAATTATCAGGTTTGCCAACGCTGGTTTCTGATGAATTCATTGATAAATATAAAAAAGGAACAAAACCCGAAGGAGACGTTTCACAATCAGAACTTGATGAAATCAGAACATTACTTTTTTCAACTTTAGATAAAACTGAAAAAGATGTTAATGAGGGAATTTTTCAAAACTATACAACCTACCTGACAAGTATGGGGTTTGAACTCACAAATGTTCAGGATGCGTTAGACTTTGTGAATTACCATGAAGGAATTCATACCGGAATTATAATGAGTATTCGAAAGTTTGTATAAAAAAAGTCCCAATTAAGGGACTTTTTTGTTATTCTATTATTCTTTCTATTGTCACTTTCATCGCTCCTGCACCTTTGCTTTTTGTTATTTCCATAAAAGCTCTTTTCGAGAGGTCTAATTCACGCGTTTTTACAAACGGACCACGATCGGTAATTTTTACAATTACAAATTTCCCATTTGCTTCATTGGTTACTTTTATTCTAGTACCAAATGGGAGCTTTTTGTGGGCTGCAGTGTATTTGTTATTGTCAAATCTGCTTCCGTTTGCTGTTTTTCTTCCGGTAAATTTATCGGCGTAATAAGAAGCGTGTGCATTTTTTTTGTAAGGTTTTAATTTTAAACCATTATCAGTAAATATAGAATCACTTTCTAATGGCGGGACTGATAATTTTCCAATTTTTACTGTGTCCTGAATAATTTTAGGAGGTTCTACCGCTGTTTTGTTTTGACTCGTTATAGTAGTAAAACAACTTAAAAATGTAATTGCAAATAGAGAGAGGGTAATGTTTTTTTTAATTCTCATGGGTTATTGTTTTTCAGACTTGGGGACTTTGTACAAATAATATGCCGAGATAAAAAAAGCCCTAATTTTAGGGCTTTAGTTGATGGTTTTTAAAACCACAGATTCCAGGGGATTCTACTTAAAATAAGCAATAATCCTAAACCGTAAAAAATAGCAAATGTTTTAAATTTTGCTTCGCTATTAATTAGTTTTTTATGTTTAGACCATCCAATTGTGATTAGGATGATGGCTATGATATTGATTAGGGGGTGTTCTAATGAAGTTAATCGAAGTTCTGCGTTAGACATTTGTCCAAAAGCAGCTTTTCCCAAAGGAGAAACAAAATAAAGGATCAAACCGATTAATAATTGAGTATGAGTTCCGATTAATGCAAATAAGGCAATTTTGCGATCTTTACCAGTAAATTCTTTTTTTGAAGTTAATCCGATGATAGCATTTACAACGGCAATTAATAAAAGAAGCAAAGCTAAATATGCCCAGCCAGAGTGAAATTTTTGTAGAAAATAATACATAAATTGTTTTTTTGATTGAAACAAATATAACAAAAAAGGGTATAAAAAAACGGCATTGAACTTAAAAGTCAATGCCGTTTTTGATATTTATTTAGATTCTAAATATTAGAAATCGTAACGTAAGCTAAAGTTCCAAGTTCTACCGAAACCGAAGAATACTGCGTTATTAGTTGCAATTCCTCTGTAAACTAAACCATTTGAAGCGTAAGTTCCATTTGATCCGGCTGGTTGACCAGCTGCAACAGGAAGATTATCACTAGCAAAGTTGTTTGTTTTTGATTCAGCAATATAAACTGTGTCAAACAAGTTGTTTACGTTTAGTCTAAAGTTAACAGAGTTTGCTTTTGTTCTTCCAACTAACCATTTGTATGAAATACCTGCATCTACTAATCCATAAGAAGGTAACTCTAAAGCTCCTTTATTATCAGCAGCCGTAAAACTGTTTGGATTTAAGAAAGCATATAATTTTTCATTATAGTTGTAAGTTGCATCAACGTTCAATCTTGTAAGTACTTCATAAGTAGCTCCTAAAGAAGCTGTTAATTGTGCAGCATCACCAACTTTTACTTTGTCAAGATATAATAATGCGCTTTCAACTACATTATTTTGGTTGTCATAAGTAGTAGCGTTTGCTTCTCCTTCATATTCCCAATCTCCCATAGAGAACATTGCGTTAATTTTTAACTTGTCCATAACTCTTGCAGTACCTTCAAGTTCAATACCTGTATGTACTTCTGTAATTCCAGTATAGTCAAAATAACCTCCAGTATTTGTTGTTCTTGTATCGGTGATTCTTAAGTTTCTATCTTTCCAAGAAGTACGGTAAACGTTAACATTTGCGTTAAAGATACCTGAACGGAATCCGTATCCTGCCTCAAGACCTAATATTTTTTCATTTGTCAAAAGTGGGTTAACAATTGAAGCATTTCCAGGATAAACTGCGTTAAAGAAAGGTTGTTTAGAATAGTAACCTGCGTTAACGAATACATTGTGGTGTTCGTTAATGTTGTAGTTAGCTCCTCCTTTTACGTTTCCTCCCAGGATGTTTTCGTAATCTGTACTAGATAATGGATCAGAAGATGCATATTTAAAATAATCTACTCTTTTGAAACCTTGTTGAGAAATAGCTCCCTGAATAAATGCAGTCAAATTATCATTAGAATATTCTAATTGTGTAAATGCACCATACCAGTTTACATCACCATCATTGTTGAAGTTAATTTTTTCCTCTCCACTTGTACTTTTGAAAGGATTCCAAGAAGGATAAACAGAATTTGTTTGAGTTAAAACTCTATTAGGGCTGTTAACATTAAAATTATCTAAATAATTGTCAGCTCCTAAAAGGTTGTTGATATTTTGGTAGTGAAGACCTTTGTATCCTCTAACATCAATACCAGCATCTAAAGTAAAGTATTGTCCTAGTTTTTTATCTAAATTGATAATTGCACCATACCAGTTATGAGAGTTGATTGATGAAATTTGAGAAATACCAGCTCCAGTTCCTGCTGAACTTGACGTATTTTGATACTGACCAGCAGCATTTGGTGTACGTGTAATTGGTGTTGTTGCACCAGCAAGAGTTACTGGTTGACCAGAGTTGTATGCTACGATTTTGTCATAATCAACTAATCCGTCTGCAGTTCTTAATTTAGCGTTAGCGTAGTTACTTCCTTGAATTCCACCAGTACCATTTGTTCCACCACCACGTCCGAAAGAAGCGTATGCGATAGTTGATAATTTAGTAGTTTCGTTAATTTTGTAATCCCAGTTAAGAGAAGCTACCGGTTTGTGGTAGTAATTTCTTCTAATGTTAAATTCTTTTCCGTTTAAAAGACCCCAGTCAGAGTTGTATTTAATATTTGGATCAGTAGCAGTTCCGTATTTTTGGTACGTTTCTAAAGTAATATTACTTGTTCTTTGGTTGTGCCATTGAGGTGCACCAGTAAAAGTAAATTGAAAGTCGTGTTTGTTATCTTTAGTAGCATAACCAAGACCAATGTAGTAATTATCTCCATTAAATTTTGTTCCGTCTACATAACCGTCACCTTGAGTATGGCTGTATAAAACAGATGCAGAAAGACCACTGCTTAATTTTCCTGTAGAATAAGAAACTTGTGATTTGATATAGTTATCATTTCCAAATGAAGTTGAAACAGATCCTCCTTCTTTTAAATCAGAAGCTTTTGTCAAAATGTTAATTGTTCCTCCAACAGAAGCAATTGCTAATTTTGAAGATCCTAAACCTCTTTGAACCTGCATTGCAGAAGTTACATCAGATAAACCTGCCCAGTTACTCCAGTATACAGTTCCACCTTCCATGTCATTAACTGGCATACCGTTAATCATAACCGCAATATTTTTTTGGTCAAAACCACGAATACTTATTCTTGAATCTCCAAATCCACCACCTGATTTTGTAGTATATACAGAAGGAGTGTTTTTAAGAATTTCAGGAAATTCCTGAGAACCTAATTTCTCTTGAATTTCAGCTGCTTTAATAGTTGAAACCGCAACAGGAGTTTTTCTGTCTTTTGCGATATCTACTGTACTACTTTTAACAACAATCTCGCTTAATTCATTTGAATTTGCGCTTAAAGTAATAACACCTAAGTTAACAGTTCCTCCATTTGCAACAGTAAAAGAAATTGTTTTTGATTCATATCCAAGATAAGAAACAACAACTTGTCCAGATGTAGCTGAAGTTGTAATCGTAAATTTACCATCAAAATCACTTGAACCAGCGTCTGAAGATCCTTTAACTGCTGCATTTGCACCAGGTAAAGAAAGAGCACCATCGGTAATAGTACCCGTAATTTTGTTTTGAGAAAATGCGGTTGAAACTATCATGAACAATAGTCCCGTGAGTAACCAATTTTTCATTGTCTTCATTTGTTTATTTAGTTTATTGTTTTTGGCAAAATTATAACATTAAAATCAGATAATGTTATCAAAATGTTAAGAAAGGGTAGATTTGTTTAATCTGTTGCACATTAAAATGATTTTTTCTTTTTGTATTACTTAAAATCAGTTTTTTTTGAATTTACTGCCGTGTTTTTTGTTAAAATGATAATAATACAGCCTAACTTGTAGTGTTTAACTTTCAAAAACATCTGTTTTCTTTGTTAAATAACATGATTTATACGAAAAAACGCCTTAATTTTGTTAAATTAAGGCGTTTCAAATTCGCTATGTAATTTTTAAGTTAACTTATTGCTTAAAAAATGATTCAGTAAAAACGAAGTTGAGCTATCATGGCTTTTTACTGTTTTAGTATTTATTTCTTCTAAAATAGAATTTGCTAATTGCTTTCCTAATTCTACTCCCCATTGATCAAAACTAAAGATATTCCAAATAACCCCCTGAACAAAAATTTTGTGTTCGTATAGAGCAATCAAAGAACCCAAAGATTTTGGAGTTAGTTTTTGAATTAAGATCGTATTTGTTGGTTTGTTTCCGGTAAAAACTTTAAATGGCAATAAATAAGAGGCTTTTTCTGCAGCAAGTCCTTGTTTGTCAAATTCTGCCTGAACTTGCTCTGCTGTTTTTCCGTTCATCAAAGCTTCAGTTTGAGCAAAAAAGTTTGACATTAACTTGTCGTGATGATCTTCGTTTCCATATAATGGTTTTACGAATCCAATAAAATCAGTTGGGATTAATTTTGTTCCCTGATGAATCAATTGGAAAAAAGCATGTTGAGAATTGGTTCCCGGCTCTCCCCAAATAATTGTTCCAGTTTGGTAGTTTACAGGTTTTCCGTCACGGCCAACACTTTTTCCATTACTTTCCATTGTTGCTTGTTGCAGGTATGGAGCTAATTTTTGTAAATATTGTGTGTACGGAATCAAAGCTTCACTTTCGGCACCAAAAAAATTATTATACCAAACGCTCAATAAAGCTAAAGTTACCGGAATGTTCTGGTCAAATTCTGCAGTTTTGAAATGTTCATCCATTTCATTGGCGCCCTTCAATAAATCATTGTAATTGTCAAAACCAATTGCCAAAGCGATGCTTAAACCTACAGCGCTCCACAAAGAAAATCTTCCTCCAACCCAGTCCCACATCGGGAAAACATTATCAGGATTAATTCCAAATTCTGTTACTTTTTGAATGTTTGTAGAAACCGCCACAAAATGTTTTGCAATATCTTCTTTCTTAGCCGATTTTAAAAACCATTCTTTTATAGTTTCAGAATTTGATAAAGTTTCCTGAGTTGTAAAAGTTTTAGAAACAATCAGGAAAAGAGTTGTTTCCGGGTTCAGTTTTTTAATAACTTCATTTACGTGATCACCATCAACATTCGAAACAAAATGAACATTTAAATGGTTTTTGTAAAACTGTAAAGCTTCAACAGCCATAACCGGACCAAGATCAGAACCTCCAATACCGATATTTACTATGTCAGTAAAAGCTTTTCCGGTAAAACCTTTTCTTTCTCCCGAAATAATTTCCTTTGTAAACTTCTTGATTTTATTTTTTACTTCGTAAACTTCAGGAATTACATTTTCGCCATCAACTTTAATCGTTGCCGATTCCGGCGCGCGTAAAGCTGTGTGCAAAACTGCTCTGTTTTCGGTTTGATTGATGATTTCTCCGCCAAAATAATCAGCAATCGCATTTTTCAATCCAATTGAATTGGCCAATTCTAGCAAAAGTGAAATAGTTTCCTGATTGATATTGTTTTTAGAATAATCAACTAAAAAGTCATTCCATTGTAAATTGAATTTTTCAACGCGGGCATTATCCTGTTGAAACAATTCTTGTATCGTAGTTGCTTGAATCGCATTATAGTGGTTTTGCAGATTTTTCCACGCTTCAGTCCCGGTTGGGTTTGTTGTGTTTAAAGCCATTTTTGTTTGTATTGAAAGTTTGTTTATTGAAACACAAAAATACTGAAATTACTTTTAATAGCTTAAAGCTTCATAATTATATAACAATTAGTTACGAAAACGTTTTTCTTAAGAATTGCTATTTCGATTAAAGTTTTTTCCAGACGACTTTTGCCGTAACCGATTTTCCGCCTTGGGTTGTATTAACAACTATATATTCTAATTGACCGTTATTGTATTTGTAAGATCGTTTTTGCTCTGTTTGTTCCCAATTCGGGAAAGAAGCAGTTTCAATTTTAAAAGTAATAGTTTTCGTAGATTCATCGATTTCATATTTGCCAAAATGCGAATTGCTTCCTTGTACAATCGCTGCATTTTCTTCAGGAGTGCATTTGTTTTTATCTCCCGAGATTATTTTAAGCCTTTCATTTTTGTAAATTTGAATAGCATAGTTTCCTTTGTCGTCAAGAAATAATAACCCTTTTGGATTTGTTTCATACGGAAATGTTTTAGTTCCATCAGCATTTGTATTTTCAACAGAAATCAATTTCCACGTGCCAATTAATGTTTTTTCGATTTTTTGGGCAAAAGTAATATTGGCGATAAATAATACTATTGCAACCGTTTTTAGTTTTTTCATCTTAAAATGATTAATAGTTTACTTTAATAATTTCTCCGTTTACAGTACTTTCGACGCTTTTAAAATAAGCAGTTGTTAATTCATGAATCGGAATATCTGCAACTTTTGCCGGACTTATAGCATTCATGCGAATTCCTCTTTCAAGTTCTAAAGAAGCGGCGAGAATGAAACTGTTTATTCCGCCATTAACAATTGCTTTTGCCGCATTGTTTTTTACCGGTTTATCTCCCATTTTTCCAGAAGTCAAAGTAAAAGAGCCGTTGTCATTTAGATATTTCTGTCCGATTAAGACAAGATTTATTTGACCCAATAATTTATTCTGAATGCCAATGTTTAATTTTTCTTCGTCAAGCGAAAGTAATTCTCCCGTGTAACAATCGCCGGCAACACAAATGCAGGCATCAATTTTTCCGATTTGCTGAAATAATTTCTCAATCGAATTTACATCAGTAATATTTACATTAAAATCTCCGCTTGTTCTTCCGGCAGAAATAATTTCGTGATTTTTAGCAAATTCAGGTTTTAGTATTTTGCCGATTTCACCATTTGCTCCAATTAAAAGTATTTTCATTTTTACGAATTTTGTTTGTTATCAGATACAAAATTAGCGGGTTAGCTTTCAATGAAAATTGTACTTATTGGTACTAAAATTGTATTTTAGCCTGATGACAAACACAAATTTATATCTCCCTTTTGAAGTCGATGTAAAAGAACTTCAACAGTTCCCGAAAACAACGCGGAAGAATAATTTTTTTGAATTGATATATGTTGTAAGTGGAACCGGAATTCAGATTATTAATAATAATCAATTTCAATATCGCTCAGGGAATCTATTTCTTGTTACGCCTCAGGACATACATTCGTTTGAAATTTTAACGCCAACAAAATTCTTTTTTCTCCGATTTAACGAATATTATATCAAAACAAATTCTCAAAAAGGAATGCAGGAAACAGTGCAGCGTATGGAATATATTTTGCAAAACGCAAGTCATCGTCCAGGATGTATTTTAAAAAACACAGTCGACAAACCTTTAATTGCTTCGCTTATTGAAAGTGTCATAAACGAACAAACAAATCAGCAAATTTATCATCAAAAGATAACAGAGCAAATTGTAAATGCTATAATCACAATTGTAGCGAGAAATATTGCCTTAAAATTACCAAAGAATATTAAAGAAGCGACGGGTGAAGTTGTGCTTGAAATACTGCATTATATTCAGGAAAACATATATAATCCAAAACAATTAAAAGCAAATATAATAAGTGAGCATTTTAATATTTCGCTGAATTATTTCGGAAAGTATTTTAAGAAACAAACCGGAGAAACACTACAGGAATATATTTCAAATTATAAATTGAGATTAATCGAAGCGAGACTTTTAAATACTGATATGAGAATAAACGAAATTGCCGATGAACTTCATTTTTCAGATGAAAGTCATTTGAATAAGGTTTTTAGAAAACATAAAGGAATGAATCCGTCGGAGTTTAGGAAAACATTTTCCAAATAGCTTTTAATCTTAGAATTGAAAGTTTAAAAATCCGCCAATTATACTCTGGATAAAAGACTCAGGATAAATGATATTGGAAAAATAATGATACTAATCAAAAAAATTCTCAGTCCATTTTTTCGGTCTTCAGCATTATAAGAATAAATTCTTTCTCCATTCGGAAGCGTCTTTTTAGATCTCCAAAGAGAATATCCAATAACAATTCCAATTCCGCCGCCTAAAAGTGCAAATATGTATCCGGCAATAATCCAGGGTTTTTGATTTTCTTCCGGTTTAGCTAAGATTTTTAAGCGCTCCTTTTTTAAAGAAGCCAGCATTTCAGGATCGATAGTTTTTCCTCTATCCGTTAAAAGTTTTTGTGCTAGTTTATAATCGAAAACATTCCATTCGTCAGAATTTAAAAGAATTTCATACAGTTCTTCATTCGTGTAACTCAGCAAATAGTAATCTTTATCTATCATGTCAAGAAGATTTTCGGTGTCTTTTTCAAGAACAGCCTCAGCCTTTTCAAAATCTGACGGATCAATTTTTATTTCGTATTGATTTTGTAAAGTACTTCCGGAGAAAGTTACATCAACAGGAGGAATATTATCCCCTAAAACGGTTTTAATATTGTTTTGATTTAATAATACTTCAAGATCTTTAGCCTGATTTAATGTTGGGAAATTTCGGAAAGCAATAAAATTTTCAATCATAAATTTATTATTGATTTTTTGGATAAAATGATGCTACAAATTCCCAATACTATCCAATTCTCTTTTTAAAGGTTCCATTTGCTTTAAGAAACGGTTTCTGTCATTTCCTGTTAAAGATTCTCCCGTTGGAAGATTTAGGCGAAGTGCATCAACCTGAATTCCGTTTTTCCAGAAACGATAACAAACGTGTGGGCCAGAAGCTAGTCCTGTGCTTCCAACTAATCCTATTTTTTGTCCCTGTGTAACTCTTTGTCCGCGTTTTACTAAAATTCTGGACATGTGCAGATATTGAGTAGAGTAGGTACCGTTGTGTTTTACTTTTACAAAGTTTCCGTTTCCGGCCGTATAACCAGTCGCTTCAACAACTCCGGATGCAGTTGTAGAAATTGGTGTTCCTGTTGGAGCTGCATAATCAGTTCCTTTGTGTGCCTTCCAGGTATGTTGTACCGGATGAAATCTGTTCATCGTAAAACGTGAAGTGATTCGGCTAAATTTAATTGGAGTTTTTAAGAAGAAGTTTTTCAGTGTTTTTCCTTCATCGTCATAATATTCTACTTTTCCTGAAAGTGTGTCTTTTTCAAACGGAAAAGCATAAATAATTTTTCCTTTATATTCAAAAAATGCCGCTTCAAGTTCTTCAACGCCATCATAAACTTTTCCGTTTATAAAACGTTCAGTAAAAATTAATCCGTAACGATCTCCTTTTTTTAATTTAAAAAAGTCAATAGACCAGGAGAATACTTTGGTGATTCTGCTGGCAAGTGCTGTTTCTACACTTTCGTTTCCTAGAGTTTCAGATAATGAGCTTTTTAAAACACCACCAATTATTTTACGTTTAAAAGTTACAGGTTTTATTTTTTTATAAGCCTTTGCAACACTATCTCTAACATCAATTACATAATAAGTTAAAGCATCGGGCTGATAAATAAAAACTTCTAAATTGTTGGTTTTATTTTTAGATCGAAGAATTGTATAAGGTTTGTTGTATCGAATCGTTCTTACATCAAAAGAATCTTTAATCTGCTCGACAATATCGTACACTTTTTTGTCACCAATATTTTGGCTTTGGAAAATAGATCCAAACGAATCTCCTTTTTTTATAGTATCGTGAAGTACATTAAAGTCAGCGTAATTAAAACCAAATTCTATTTTTTTAGATTTTGGTTTGCTAATTTTAGTTTCTACCTTTTCAGCAGTTTTATTACATGAAAATATGGAAAATAATACTATTATAATTACGAATGCTTTTTTCAAACTTTTAAAATTTTTGAGAAATTAAACAGTGGTTTCATTTCCCCAATTGGACAATTCTTCTTCGGTCCACAATTTAGGAAAAAAGATGCGTCTTTGAAATTTTGGATGCATATATTTTTGCCAATCGCTTCCGCCAGTTGCCTCGCCATTGCCTTTTCCGCTTTCTAGTATGTATTTTCTTGCAGTATTAAGGTGTTGCATTACCCACGTAATATTTACCGTTTGATCGTAATGACGCATTGCCTTAATTAATTCCTCATTTTGCTGATCTGCTTGGGGTAACTGCGTAAATTTTTGCCAGATGTTTTTTGTTTTGAAAGATGACATTTGACGCAAAAACTGATCTTTATATTTGTTTTCAAATTCCTGAAGCAAATAAGATTTTTTTCCGGTTTGATAATCTTTTCCTGCGGCCTGCCAATACAAATGTTCGAAACTGGTTTCTGGATCTGTATTTTCATCAAAACTTTCCTTGTATCTGCGATCTGTCAAATTGATAACATCCGTAGATGCAAATTCGATTAATCTGTATTGTGCACTTTGAAAACCACTAGCAGGAGTCAAAGTATTTCTGAATTTCATGTATTGATCCACTTCCATTCCGTTTTCCATAATACTAAACGAATTCGTAAGCATGTCAAAATAACGTGTGATTCTGGACAATCTTTCACTAAAAAAATCTACCTGAATATTTTCTGTATCAGCAATTTGATCAATTTCCCACAAGATCATTTTAAAAATCAATTCGTTTACCTGATGATACATGATAAAAACCATTTCGTCAGGAAGTGTAGTACGCTGAATCTGTAAATTTAAAAGTGCATCAGTCTGAATGTAATCCCAATATGTAATTGGTTTTGACCAAAGCAAACCTTCAAGTTGTACATCTGTTTTCTGATTTATAGCTTGAAATTTAAGGTCAATTTCTTTTAAAAGTGATTCAGAATTATCTGTGGTGTTCATTATTTTTTTACTTTAAATGGATTTTTTAATCCTTTATATTCATCAAGATCTGCTTTGAGGGAACCTACTGCAAGATCTGCTTTTATTCTAATCGGAACTTTGTTATTGTCGTCTGATATCCAAAGTGTTAAGCTTTCTTTTTCCTTAAAAACTCTTCCTGTTTGTACCAATGGTTTAAAGACCATCGTAGAAACGGTTCCAAATTTAGTTGTAATATCCTGACGACCTACATATTTTAACTTAAATTTTGTGATTTCTTCATCAAAAAACATGTCGATTGTAATTGACTCTCCAGATTTTAGTTTATCAATGTTGGGATGATTTCGCAGGTAATAAAAAGACGAAACAATATCCTGCACATTATCAGTAAGAAGAATTGTTTTTTCGGTTTTTCGTTTATAATCTTTTACTAAAACTCTATTTTCTCCGTGGTTAAAAATACCTTCCTGATTTTTGGTATAACCGCCTTCGTCAATTTTTCTAACATAGCGATATGGTTCACCTGTTTGTCTGTCGAAATAACTTTCGTATAAATCTTCAACTTTAAAGAAAAATTTTGACATTCCGGTGGTGTATCCTTTACCCACGGCATGAAAAACCTTTTTATTATTTATGGTTGCGTCTTTAACTTCGAGTGTGGCATAACCGGCATTTACAATTCCATAATGGATTCTGAATTTAAAATATTCACCAGTATCAAAAGCATCTTCTTTTTGGGCGTCGAAACTGAGAACGGTAAGGGCTAATATGATGAGAACTAACTTTTTCATAGTACAATTTTTACATTTCATTATAAAGGTAATTAAATGCAAATTCTATTCCAAATGTACCAAAACAAAAAAACTCAGTCAAAAATGACTGAGTTTTTATGCTATTAACTAACCAAAAAACTATAAATTATGAAATTTATATCAATTCGAAAGGAAACCACCCCTTTCTGATTTGCGAGTGCAAAGGTAGATATAAAGTTCAAAAAACAAATAGCAAAAAGTAAGTTTAACATAACATTTGCATAAAAAGCATCGTTTTACCGAGAATTCTTCGATTTAATGTAAAAATATTGCGGTTTTACAAAGTTCCTCTTAATTCTTGTTCTCTTTCAATCGACTCAAAAAGGGCTTTAAAGTTTCCTGCGCCAAATCCTTTTGCCCCCATTCTTTGAATAATTTCAAAAAATAGCGTTGGTCTGTCCTGAACTGGCTTCGTAAATATTTGTAATAAATACCCATCTTCATCGGCATCGACCATGATGGCTAATTTTTCAATTTCGTTAATATCTTCTTTCATCATACCCATATGAACACCCAATCTTTCAGGAATTGCTTCATAATAAGTATGAGGAGGAGCAGATAAAAATTCAACTCCGCGTGCTTTTAACTGCGAAACTGTTTTTATAATATCATCTGTAGCAATGGCAATGTGCTGAATTCCGGGACCACCGTAAAAATCTAAATATTCTTCAATTTGAGATTTTTTCTTTCCTTCGGCTGGTTCGTTGATTGGAAATTTAATTCTTCCGTTTCCATTCGACATTACCTTACTCATCAATGCAGAATATTCTGTGGTAATCTGTTTATCATCAAAAGAAAGGAAATTTACAAATCCCATAACTTCTTCATAGAATTTTACCCAGGTATTCATTTCATTCCAACCCACATTTCCAACCATGTGATCAATATATTTTAATCCCGTTGGTTCCGGATTGTAGTCAGATTTCCATTCTTTATAACCTGGCAGAAAAACTCCGTTGTAGTTTTTTCTTTCTACAAAAATGTGAACTGTTTCTCCATATGTATAAATTCCTGAACGAACAACTTCACCAAACTCATCAGATTCAACCGTTGGTTCCATAAAAGAGCGGGCACCTCGTTTTATGGTTTCTTCATAAGCACTTCTCGCATCTTCAACCCAAAGTGCGGCAACTTTTACTCCGTCCCCGTGTTTTTTAAGATGTTCGTGAATTGGTGAATCTTGCGTTAATGGCGTTGTTAAAACAATTCTGATTTTGTCTTGTTTCAAAACATAAGACGCTCTGTCTCTAACTCCTGTTTCTAATCCTGCATACGCTAATGACTGATATCCAAAAGCAGTTTTATAATAATGTGCAGATTGTTTTGCGTTTCCTACGTAGAATTCTACATAATCGGTTCCTAATAATGGAAGGAAATCCTGCGCTCCTTCAAAGATTTTTTCTAAACCGTATTCTACTGATTTTACTTCTTTCATAATGAGATAATTTGAGAATGAGATAATGAGATAATTCCTAAAAATGTACTTAATTAGATTAATTTTCTAATTGGCACATTGACAAATTATCTAATTATTATTTCATTTTTGATGTTGATATTATTTTATTTAAAATTTTTAAAATTTCTGATAGATCATTTAATAAACGTTTGCAATTTGGATATTCTCTGTGCGCATCACACAAAAACAACCAATATTCTGTTTCGTCAGCTTCTTTAATTGCAATTTTTAATTTATGAATAAAATCTGCTTTGCTTTCTGCATTTTGTGACTCTTTCGAATTTGCCCCAATTGATGTTCCGCTTTTTAGTAATTGATTTGCAATTACAAACTTCTTCTGGTCTTGTAATTCAGTTGTATAGTCAATAATATTTAAGGCAAAACCGAAAGTTTTTATTAAAAGAGCGTTGTCCTTGTATTTTTCGTTGAAAGTCATGTTGTAATATGATAAATTAGAAAATTTGATAATGAGATAATTATTTTATGTAAGTTTAAATTTACAAATTAAATCATTTTTTATAATTATCTAATTTTCTAATTGCCGCATTTTCTAATTTTTGCGTTTTCAAGAACATTATCTAATTTTCTAATTAGCACATTATCTAATTATCTTACTCCGTCCAGGACTTATAATACTTGCCATCATCAAGCCCCATTGCTTCTTCAGTAACCATTAATGGTCTGAATGTATCAACCATAACGGCCAATTCCTGGGTTTCTTTGTGACCAATGCTACGTTCCATTGCGCCTGGTGCCGGTCCATGCGGAATTCCTTTTGGATGTAAAGTGATATGGCCCTGCTCGATATTATTACGGCTCATAAAATCGCCATCAACATAATACAAAACTTCGTCAGAATCTATATTACTGTGATTATAAGGTGCCGGAATTGCTTTCGGATGATAATCGTAAAGTCTCGGGCAGAAAGAACAAACGACAAAAGTTGCCGTTTCAAATGTTTGATGGACCGGAGGCGGTTGGTGAACACGTCCCGTTATAGGTTCAAAATTATGAATTGAAAATCCGTATGGGAAATTGTAACCGTCCCAACCCACAACGTCAAAAGGATGCGTTGCATAAACCACTTCGTGAATCATGCCTTCTTTTTTGATTTTAATTAAAAAATCACCTTTTTCGTCATGTGTTTCCAATTCGTTTGGTAAAATAAAATCACGTTCGCAAAATGGCGAATGCTCTAAATGCTGACCTGATTGGTTTTTATAACGTTTTGGAGTATAAAAAGGAGAGTAAGATTCGACATAAAAAAGTCGGTTTTCTTCCGTTTCAAATTCTATTTGGTAAATGATGCCTCTCGGAATAATAAGATAATCTCCATATTCAAAAGGAATATTTCCTAACATGGTTCTTAATTTTCCTTTTCCTTTATGGATGAAAAGCATTTCGTCGGCATCGGCATTTTTGTAGAAATAATTTCGAAGCGATTCTTTTGGAGCTGCAAGTCCGATAATACAGTCTTTATTGACCATCATGGCTTTTCGGCTGTCGAGAAAATCATTCTCCGGTTTTAATTCAAAACCTTTAAATAGTAATGACTTTATGTTTTTTCCGATTGCAATTTTTGGTTCAACCGAATAAGAGTTTAAAATTTCTTTAACCTGAGTTGGTCTGTGAACATGATATGATAATGACGAATGTCCGTGAAAACCTTCGGTTCCAAACAGTTGTTCGTAATAAAAACCTCCGTTAGGTTTTTCGAATTGCGTGTGTCTCTTTTGAGGGAAATCTCCAAGTTTATGATATAATGGCATGGCTTTTCAATTAGATAATTTGTAAATTAGATAATTCGAAAAAGGTGAATTGTGTGAACAGATAATCAGATCAATTTATTATTGACTAATCATCTCAATTCGTTGGTTTCACTCAGGATTTCTCTTGATGAGGAATTGAAGATATTCTAATAAACCTGTCCATTTTGTTTTCATTATAACAAATGTCGTAATTTTTATTGATTTAAATTATAAATCATACCATTTAATAACCGCAAATTAATCTAAAATTTTTGACATTACAACGATATAGTTGCAAAATAATTCAATTTTTTCTCAATTAAAGCAAATTTGAAAAGCAAAAAATTTAACCGCAAAGTCCGCAAAGTTTTTTACTATTAGGTTTTATAAAGAAGGGAAAGTTCGCAAAGCTTTGTATTGATTTAGCTTTGCGAGCTTTGCATTTTGACAAAACTTAAAATATTTTAAAAAACTTTGCGGACTTTGCGGTTAAATAATTACGTTTTTCCACAAAATTTAAAGAATTGAGATTAGAACAAAAATCCGATACTAAACCAGGTAAAACTTTTTGACATTTCCGGCGACCACGAATGCTTAATTTCGATTGGTCCTATAATTGTTTCCAAACCGTAGCCTATAGCATAACCAGAATATTTTGGCATAGAAACCCAATCAACAGTCGTAAAAATATCATCACCAAGATTGGCATAATTAGCAGAAATATTAACGTGATTTTTTTTCAATATTTCATAATCAAGCGTCAATGCTGTTTTTATATAACTGTTTCCGGCAATACTTAAAAAATCATATCCGTAGAAATAATTAAAATTGTTGATCTTATTATATCCATATCCACCTAATATATAATCAAAAAAAGGAACGCTGTCACTGCCAATATTAAATCCGGCATCGGCTTCGATTTTAAAAGTAGCTTTTTTGAATAATCTGTCAACAAAAGCAATTTCTGCCTTTGCTGTAGAAAAAGGTTTGAATTTTCGTGTATAATCTGAAGATGCCAAATAGGTTTGCACATCTGTCGAAAAATATATTCCCGAGTGAGGGAAACTTTTATTATCTAAAGAATCGTATTTTAAATACCCGAAAACACTAAAATAACTGCTTTTTTCGATGATGTTATCTTCATTAGAAAGTGTTGGCGAATTTATTTTCAAGTATTTATATTCAAACCCGCCGCCCATTAAAAATTTTTGCACAAAAATAGTTTGAAAATAAGCCTGATTCGTAACGTCCATAAAGTCAACGTTAATTAAATTTCCCGGACTTTCTGTAATTAAACTGCTGAAACTATTGGTCACATTTCGATTAAATTGATTTAATCTCGAACGAAATCCAAAACTTATATTAAAACCATTTTCAACATAATAATTAAGATCATATCTAAAATTATCTCCTAAAATAATGTCTAAAGAAGTTACATCATTTTTCAAAAATGTTTTTTTATGTGTAAGATTTAATAAAATTCCGCTTTTATAAAGTCCATCATAATGCAAACCCAATTTCAAATACGTTTGCGTTGGATTTTCTCTTAATACCAAATCTAAATCATCCTCATTTCCATTTGGTTGTAAACAATAAGAAATCGCACTAAAGTTTTGTGTCGCATCCAAATTGTTCATTCCGGCTTTTAAATCATCATAAGTAATAGTACTTTCGGGTTTAAAACGAAGTTTCCCGCGAATATATTCTTTAGTATAATTGTCTAATTTATCGCTGTTTATTTTTTTAATTTGAATAGTGTCAGAGCTTATTTTTAGCTTTGGTTTTTTATAAAAAGTAGTTTCGTTTGTCAGAGCTTTGATTTTTTCGTAAACAGCAAAAGCAGCTTCTTCACCTTTTCTTATTATTTCTTCGCCTTTATCAAATGAAATTACGCCATAATCACGAATGTCGGGTTTTATGTAAACATCGGTGTCTTTGATTTTGTTTTTCATTTTGTCAATCGACTGAAGATTGGTGATTTGTACCAAAATTCTCGTTGCATTTTTTAGGCTTTTTCGGTTTAGTAAATCATCCTGAACATCAACACCAATTATAATGTCTGCACCAAGATTACGAACTTCTTTTATAGGATAATTATTAACCACTCCACCATCAACCAATAATTTTCCGTCGATTTCTACCGGAGTAAAGAGGGAAGGAAAAGCCGCGCTGGCCATCATTGCCTGAACAAGATTGCCTTTGTTTAGTAAAACTTCTTCACCGGTTTCGATGTTTGTACCAATACATAAAAACGGAGTTGGCAATTTGTTAAAATCGCGAACATGCCTAACATTTCGGGTTAAACTGCTTAATAAATTATAATTATACATTCCCTTTGAAAGTGCTTCGGGAATACCAACTCTGAAATTACTAAAAGGTAAAACAATGGCATACAATTCATCATTTTTTTTGCCATAAAAGTTTTTGGACGAACGCGGAATATAATCGTTTATCAATTCGTCAAAATTGGTTTTTTTGAAAATAGAATCAATTTGAGAGGCGTTGTAGCCAGAAGCATAAAGTCCGCCAATTATAGATCCCATACTGGTTCCGCCAATATAATCGATTTTGATTCCGGCTTCTTCCAAAACTTTTAAAACTCCAATATGTGCAAATCCTTTGGCACCGCCGCCACTTAAAACCAAACCTATTTTGGGTCTTTTTACGCTGTCTTGTTGTTCCTGCGAAAATGTTTGTTGCGAATTAAAAAATAAAAATACGAGAACTACCAACTGAACAAACCAGTTGGAAATGGAAAAAAATTGTTTTGAACAAGTATTCGTAATGTACAGCTGAATTGGGCGCATAAGAAATAACTAGTTGGTTTTGTAAAAGTCGACAATTTTTTTGGCTTTTGATACTCCTACAACGTCAGATATTTCTTTTTCGGTAGCCAATTTTACTCTTTTAACACTTTTGAAATGTTGTATTAACGTAAGCATCGTTTTTTCGCCAATGCCCGGTATGCTTTCTACAGAAGAATTGAGCGCGGCTTTGCTTCGTTTGTCACGATGAAACGTGATTCCGAAACGGTGCGCTTCATTTCTTAACTGCTGAATTACTTTTAACGTTTCAGATTTTTTATCTAAATATAACGGAATGGAATCTCCCGGGTAAAATAATTCTTCGAGACGTTTTGCAATCCCGATAATGGCAATTTTTCCTCTTAAACCTAAATCGTCAATACTTTTTAAAGCAGCAGATAATTGTCCTTTTCCTCCATCAATAATAATCAATTGCGGGAGCGGTTCATTTTCATCCAGTAATCTTTTGTAACGACGATACACAATTTCGGTCATCGATGCAAAATCGTCAGGGCCTTCAACGGTTTTTACGTTAAAATGGCGATAATCTTTTTTACTGGCTTTTCCATCTTTAAAAACTACGCAGGCCGCAACGGGATTGGTTCCCTGGATATTTGAGTTATCAAAACATTCAATATGTCGTGGTTCTACAGGCAGGCGCAAATCTTTTTGCATCTGTGCCATAATACGATTTACATGTCGGTCAGGATCTACAATTTGCAATTGTTTCAGTTGTTCGATTCTGTAAAACTTAGCATTTCTGATTGATAAATCCAGAATCTGTTTTTTGTCACCAAGCTGCGGAACGGTGGTTTTTATTTTTTCTCCCAAATCAATTTCAAACGGAACAATTACTTCTCTAGATAATAAATTAAAACGTTCGCGCATTTCTATAATCGCAAGTTCCAATAATTCTTCATCGGTTTCGTCCAGTTTTTTCTTGATTTCCATGGTGTGCGAACGAATAATCGAACCGTGCGAAATTTGTAAAAAATTCACGTAAGCCGCACTTTCATCCGATACAATCGAAAACACGTCGATATTGGTAATTTTCGGATTTACAATTGTTGATCTCGACTGGTAATTCTCAAGAATTTCTATTTTTTCTTTGATTTTCTGCGCTTCTTCAAAATGTAGATTCTGCGCATAATCGTTCATCAAACGCTTAAAATCTTTCATGCTTTCTTTAAAATTTCCTTTCAGAATTTCGCGAATAGCATCAATTTGTCTTTGATAATCTTCAAATGATTCATGACCTTCGCAAGGGCCTTTGCAATTGCCAATATGATATTCAAGACAAACTTTAAATTTACCCGAATTGATATTTGATTGACTTAAATCGTAATTGCAGGTTCTTAACGGATACAATTCTTTGATTAAATCAAGAATTGTATGCACCATTTTAAAATTCGTATACGGTCCAAAATATTCAGACCCATCTTTGACCATTCTTCGGGTCAGGAATATTCTCGAAAAAGGTTCTTTTTTAATGCAAATCCACGGGTAACTTTTGTCATCGCGCAACAACACATTATAGCGTGGCTGCAATGTTTTGATCAGGTTATTTTCTAATAAAAGCGCATCAGTTTCTGTAGGAACAACGATATGTTTGATGGTTACAATTTTTCGAACCAGCACATTTGTTTTTCGCGTATCGTGAATCTTATTAAAATAAGAAGAAACCCTTTTTTTTAGATTTTTGGCTTTGCCAACGTACAATATTTTATCGTCTTTATCATAATATTGATACACACCGGGATTGTCCGGCAAGGTTTGAATCTGTAGTTCTAAAGACGGTTTTTGCATTCTGTTTTTTGTTTCTGAAGATGTCTGAAAAGCGTTCCAAAAACCATTCCGATTTTCATTTGAAGCTTAACATTGATTTAGTTCCAAATTTACGAAATCAAAAGAATAATTTCTATATTTAGATTTTATAATTCATATGAAAAATAACAAGCCCATGATTATTTTTGGCGAACCGGTTTTGCCAGGAGAACATAAAACAATCAACGTTGAAATTGCCCGATTACACACGACTACAAAACTAAATATTCCTATTATTGTACGTCGCTCAAAGCTTGATGGCCCTGTGGTTTTATTCTCTGCAGGAATTCACGGCGACGAAATAAATGGTGTCGAAATTGTGCGTCAGATCATTAGCAAAAAAATAAATCGCCCAACACGCGGTACTATTATTTGTATTCCGATTATCAATATTTATGGTTTTGTAAATAAATCGCGAGAGTTTCCTGACGGGCGTGATTTAAATCGTGTTTTTCCAGGAAGTAAAAAAGGTTCGTTAGCAAGTCGTTTTGCGTTTCATATCGTAGCCGAAATTTTGCCTATTATAGATTACGCAGTCGATTTTCATGCCGGAGGTGCCAGTAGATTTAATGCTCCGCAAATTAGAATCACGGAAAACAACAAGGAATTAAAACTTTTGGCAGATGTTTTTAATGCGCCTTTTACCCTTTATTCTAAAAATATTGGTGGTTCTTTCAGAAATACATCAGAAAAAGCCAATGTGAAAATGTTGCTTTTTGAAGGCGGAAAATCATTAGATATCAATAATGTTATTGCAAATGAAGGTGTGATGGGAGTAAAGCGTTTACTGAATTATTTAGGAATGCTTGATCCAATTCAGATTGTAGAAGAACCAGAAAGCCCTTCGATTTTTATTAAAAACTCAGTTTGGCTGCGTGCGAAATGCTCCGGTTTATTGCATGATTATAATTTGATTGGCAAGTTTGTTACCAAAGGAACTATTTTGGCGATTATTACAGATCCGTTTGGTAAATTCGAGCAAAAAGTAAAAGCACCGCACGAAGGATATGTCATTAATGCTAATCATTCGCCAATTGTGTATGAAGGCGATGCTATTTATCATATTTCTAAAAATAATCCAGGAGAAGAAGATGCCGACGAATAAAAAAGAATTACGATTACATTATAAAAGTCTTCGGGCAGCACTTTCGCCTGACGAAATTGAAGAAAAAAGTCTGGCTGTAGCCAATGAATTACTGCAATTGCCTATTTGGGATAAAACCTATTACCATGTTTTTTTACCGATAGAAGAACAAAAAGAAGTCAATACCGAATATGTTTTGCATTTGCTTTCCGGAAAAGATAAAGAAATCGTGATCTCAAAAAGTGATTTTGAAACCAGAAAGATGTCTCACTTTTTATTGACAGATAATACCAAAATCAAAAAAAACGAATACAATATTCCTGAACCAGTAAATGGTTTGCCGGTTCCATCTGAAACTATTGAAGTAGTTTTTGTACCACTTTTGGCTTTTGATATTTTTGGAAACCGAATTGGTTACGGAAAAGGTTTTTACGATAAATTCCTGGCAGAATGCAAACCGGAAACCATCAAAATTGGTCTTTCATTTTTTGAAGCCGTAAACCAAATCGATGATGTTTTTGAATCAGATGTAAAATTGGATTATTGCGTTACGCCTGAGAAAATATATACATTTTAATTTTCACCATATTGTTTTGTAGAGACGCACAGCAGTGCGTGTACGCAATCTTTGTCGATATACTGGGTGTAGACGCACTGCTGTGCGTCTCTACGATATAGATGGTCTATAAAGAATCAAAAAATAAAAAAAATCCCAAATTCCAATTGTTACTAACTTGGAATTTGGTCCCGAAGCTTCGGGATTTTATTTGAATTTTTAAAATTTTACTTCACTTCTTTAATGGTCAAAGAATCAATCCAGCCTTCAGTTCCGTCTGTTAATTCTATTTTTTTCCATTGGCCTAAAGTTTCTGTAACGTAAACTTTTGCTCCTTCGTGTAATAAGAAAATAGCTGATCCTGCTTTTTGAGGTTCGCTTCTTACTTCGCTAACTTCTGCAAAAACAATTGCCGGGCGATCATTATCATAATGGTCTTTTTCAGACATTCCGGCTGCAATGCTTAATAGTAAAGCAACCAAAAGAACAAACATTCCGATGAAATAAATTCTTTTTGAAACCGTAAGCTGAGAAAAATAATAACCAATAAAACTTAGCAGGAAAGCAAAAGCAATTCCAACAGAAATTACCGCCCAGGTATTATAGGTAAAAATGCCTGTAAAATTTTGAATCAGTTTTGCGAAACCTACTTTTGGAACTTCTTTTATTTCGTCAATAGTTAGTTTTTTTGCAAATTTTAAGTTGTTTAAAATTTCAGCATCATTAGGTTTTAAAACCAAAGCTTTTTCATAATTGTAAATAGAAGGCGCTACTTTGTTCAGTTTATAATAAGAATTAGCCAAATTAAAATACAACTCAGCAGATTGCTGTTTGTCTTCTTTAATAACGCTTTCGTACTCCTGAACCGCTTCCTTATATTGCGCTTTTTGGTAAAAAGCATTCCCTTTTTCAAAGCCGTTTTGAGCAAAGAAAACCTGAGAGATTAATAAAAAGAGATATAATATATTTTTCATTTTCTAAATATGTAAAAGATTTTAAACTTTGCGAACTTAAAATCAACGCAATCAAAATCACTTTTCTTAGCGCACTTTGCGGTAAAATTAACGTCGCGGTTAAAAACTAAACGATTTGCTTTTCCAATTCCGAAATAATCAAAACGGCCTTATCATAATCCTGCTGAATCGAAGCGCTAGAAGCCGGAGCATAACGCGCAAATTCGCAGTTTTCTGTCAAAACAATAAAATTTTGAACCGTTTCCGGATTTGCATTTCTTGACAACAATAATTCGCGAATATTGTCTTTGCTCATTTCTGAGGTTTCAATATGTAATTTCGCTTTCAGGAAATTGTGCATTGCTTTTTCCAATGCGATATAAAACGGCTCTTTATTGTTAAGCTGTTTCTTGGCTTCAGATAAATATTTCTTCGCCAGTTTATTATTCATTTTGATTCTGTTTCCGGTAACGTCACTATCAATAGCTTCTTTTTTCTTCTTAGCCAAGATAATAATGGGTAAAATCACGAAAGGCAGGAACAATAGGGTATAATATAAATTCGAACCGTAAAAATCATCTTTAGCAATCGAAACTAAGTTGGTTTTTGATTTTATGTATTTAAATTGTTCTGTTTTCGAAATCACATTTTTAGATGCGCTTGCTGTTGCATTTGCTTCCGCCTGCATTGGTCCGTCGAGAACATCAATCATAATTTCCGGAGAATTTATGGTTTTATAAGAACCTGAATTCAAATCAAAATAAGAAAACTGCATTGCTTTTATGGCATATTTCCCTTTGTATTGCGGAATAATGGTGTACTTGTCTGAGATTTTTCCAGACATTCCAGACAATGTTGTGGTTACTTTTTCGTCATGAACAGGATCATACATTTCAAGTGCATTTGGCACCACCGGTTTTGGTAAAGTAAACAGTTTCATGTTTCCGCTTCCACTGGCACTTACATATAAATCAAGACTTTCGCCACTTTTTAAAGTTGTTCTTGAAGGTGTAACCGTAAAATTAAATTTACCAACTGCTCCGCTAAATCCTTCCGGTTTAGTAGCTTCAGGAAGAGGTCTTACATTAATAGTTTTTGCTCCGGCCGAAACTATTTTATTATCATCAGATAAAATCATTTGCCCAAACATATCGCGGCGATTTGTTGGCAATTGAACACCAATATCTAATGAAAGCGGTTCTATTGTTAATCTCCCCGATTTTTGAGGGTATAAGATCGTTTTTTTCAAGACCACAAAATAACATCTCTGACCTTGATAAGTTCCTTCTTCGATCTTTAATTGTTTGATGTCAATATTTTGATTCCAGAAATCATTGTATTTTGGTTTTGCCAGCTCTTTAAAACCGGTAACACCAATATTATTAAAGTACAATTTATAAACTACCGTAATAGGTTCGTTCAAATATGGACTTGTTTTCGAAATTTCGGCAACAAGATTTAAGGTTTCGCTTCCAGAACCTTGTGGTCTGTCATTCGGATCTCTTTCCTCGGCAACAGCATTGGTAACCACAATTTTTATAGGTGCTGTTTTGTAGATTTGACCATTAAACTCAATTGTGGCCTGTTTAATAGTTACTGTGCCTTTTTGCGCAGGCTGTAAAATATAAGAGTAAATTTTTTGAAAAGAACTTCGGCCGTTTATCCACGATTGACTCACTTGCTGACTCGGACCTGCAACCACTCTAAATCCTTCAAAATTTGGCTGGTCAAAGTTATCTCCATCAACATTCATAATAAAGTCAATACGAAGTCTTTCGTTAAGTCCAAGCGTGTTTTTGCTTACTTTGGCTTCAAATTGAACTTGAGCCATAAGCCCCTGAAAAGTGAATAGTAATAGAATTAAATATCTTTTCATTAAAATTGTTTAATCGTTTTGGGGTTTAATCGTTTAATTGTTAATATGTTTAATCGTTTTTTTTACCGTTTTATTGTTTAATCGAATTAACAGTTAAACAAATCAACGATTAAACGATTCAACTTTGTTTTACCAGTCTTTTTCTGTTTTTCTAGGACTGCCTTTTACTTTTTGAGCATTTACTTTATCCTGAATTTTCTTTTCTTCGTTGTTTACGGCATCTAATAAATTCTGAACACGCTCTTTTGAAATTCCGCCAGGTTGTGGTTTTGGTTCTCCGTTGTTGTCTGATTTATCATCTTTTTTCGGATCATTTTTACCATCTTTTTTGTCCTTGTCTTTATCTCCTTTGTCGTCTTTTTTGTCTTTATCCTTATCCTTGTCCTTATTTTTGTCTTTGTCCTTGTCCTTATCTTTATTTTTATCCTTGTCTTTGTCCTTATCCTTATTCTTGTCTTTGTTTTTATCGTTTTTCGGAGGATTTTCTTTTAGTTTTTGTTTAGCGTACGCATAGTTGTAACGCGTTTCATCATCCGTCGGATCATTACGCAATGCTTGTTTGTAAGCCTCAACTGCCTGCGTATAATCTTTCTCTTTCATAAAAACATTTCCTAAGTTATGATAGGCTTTATGTTTGTCAGATTTTGATTTGGAATTTTTAATTGCTTTAGCGTAAGCCAATTTAGCTTCAGACGCCTGATTTTGTCTGTAAATTGTATTTCCTAAGTTATAAGAAGCAACACCGCGTTTTGCGAATTTTGATTCCGAAATTCTATAATTTGCCTCAGCATCAACAAATTTATTCTGCTTATATTCTTCATTACCTTCAGGCAATGTTTTATCTTTTTCCTGAGCCGAAACCGCCAAGGAAACCGTTAGTAAAATATAAAGAAGTAAATTTTTCATTCTAATGTTTTTATTTTTTTGTTTCAAATTTTATTAGAAACAATTATTTCTTTTCGTTAAATAAATTCAACTCTTTAATCCAGTTTGTTTTTCTTTCCAAAAGGAAAATGTCTACAAATAACAATAAGAATCCTAAACCAAGAAACCATTGAAACTGCGATTGAAAATCGGCCATTTGCGTAGCTTCAAATTCTGTTTTCTGGATGTTATTCAATGCATTTTTAATGTATTCTAAAACCTCTTTTGTATTTCCGCCATAAACATAACCGCCTTTTGTTGCTTTGGCGATTGATTTTAAGCCTTCCTGATTCAGTTTTGTAATAACAGTTTGTCCGTTTTGGTCTTTTTGATAATTTCTTATTATACCATTTTCTCTTAACGGAATTGTTCCTCCTTTTTCAGTTCCAATACCAATCGTAATAATTTTCATTCCTAATTTATTGGCTTCTTCCGCAGCAGCAGAAGCGCCTTCAGAATGATCTTCTCCATCAGAAATCAAAATAAGTAATTTACTGGTTTTGCTTTTTTCATCGAAATAAGTAGATGATAATCTGATGGCCTCGTCAAGCGAAGTTCCTTGAGATGAAACCATATCCGGAGTCATACTTTGCAGGAACATTTTGGCAACGCTATAATCTGATGTAATTGGTAAAACCGGGAACGCACTTCCTGCATAAGCCACGATTCCAATTCTGTCGCTTCCAAGATTATTAATAATTTGCGAAACCAATTGTTTACTTTTCTCTAAACGGCTTGGTGCAACATCTTCTGCAAGCATACTTTTAGAAACGTCGACTGCAAAAACAATATCAATACCTTCACGTTTTACGGTTTCCATTTTAGTCCCAATCTTCGGATTTACCAATCCGATAATGATACAAGCAAGTGCCAAAAGTAAAACCGATAATTTCAATACAGGTTTAAAAACAGAACTTTCAGGGCTTAGTTTTTTCACCATTTCAATGTCACCAAATTCACGTTGTTTTTTTCTTTTCCAATACAAATTGAAAAAGAAAATACACACCACAATTGGCAGTAAGAATAAAAGGTATAAATATTTTTTTTCGTCTAATTCCATATAATTTTTAAATTCCAATCCCAATTATTGTGGGAATAAATTCCAAATTCCAAATTTTTGCCTACTTCATTTTTTTAAAACCCAATCCAATTTGGAATTTGGAATTTTAAAAATTGTAATTTTTTAATTTTGAAAAAATTAAATAAAGCTTCTATAAACTGTATTTCTTAAACCAACTTCTAATAATAATAAAAATGCTGCGAGTAAAACAAAAGGTCTGTATTTTTCGTCGTAATCGTAGAATTTTAATTCCTGGATTTCAGTTGTTTCTAATTTGTTAATTGCGCTGTAAATCTGCGCTAACCTGTCGTTACTTGTTGCTCTAAAATAAGTTCCGTCAGTTTTACGGGCAATACTTTTCATCAATTGTTCGTCGATTTCTACTTTTTGATTTTTGAATAAAAATCCTCCATTTGGTGCATATGCATATGGAGACAATGCCATTCCGTTACTTCCCAAACCAATTGTGTATACTTTTATTCCATATTGTTTAGCGATATCAGCAGCCGTTTCCGGCTCGATAAAACCGGCATTATTAACACCATCCGTCATTAAAATGACTACTCTGCTTTTTGCTTTACTGTCTTTAAGGCGATTTACGGCAGTTGCCAATCCCATTCCAATTCCGGTACCGTCTTGTAACAGATTATCGTATTTGATTTCTTTTATCGCCTCCAGAATAATTGGTTTATCGCTCGTTACCGGAGTTTTTGTATATGCTTCAGAAGCGTATAAAACCAACCCGATTCTGTCATTTGGTCTTTCTTCAACAAAATCTGCAGCCACTCTTTTTAAAGCTTCCATGCGGTTTGGCTTTAAATCTTTGGCAAGCATACTTCCTGAAACGTCAATTGCTATTACAATATCAATTCCTTTTGTTGTTTTAGTTTGATTGCTGATGTCTACTGTTCTTGGTCTTGCTAATGCAATTATCAAAGAACATAAAGCAATAATTCTAAAAACGTATAGACAAGGTTTTAGTTTTGTCCAAAATGACTCGCTGTTTTTAAAACCCTGAGTTGAACTCATTTTTAACGTAGCCGATTGCTGGTTGCGTTTCCAGAAAAACCAAGCAATTGCAATTGGAATTAAAAGAAACAACCAGAAAAATTCCGGATTTAAAAAAGTTATTTTATTCATTAGTTGCTCGCTTTTCTAAGTTCAACAGAATTTAAAATTCGGGTTGTAATATCGTTTGCATAAGTATCGCCTTCTTCGTGCAAAATCATGATTTGTTGTAATCCCTGATCTTGCTTGAATAATAAAATCTCGTAATATGCTTTTGCGCTTGTTTTATCAACCGGATTTAAAAGCGTCATTGTTCCGTATCCTTTTACTCCCTGAACACCTTCATTAGTCTGAAAATCTTCTTGTTTTACAATGATATTATGACCGCCCTGAGCTTCAATTATTTTCAAACTTCCTTCCAGCGCTTTTGCTAAATCAATATCAGTTGGAGTTTTAAATTTACTTGTTGAAACCGTGATGTAAAAATTATCAATCATGCTTCCGTATGCAAAAAGCTGCATTTCCTTAATCAGGGCCATTGCCTCTTTTGGAAGTACTTTTTGAGTATCCATACGTTTTAAAACTTTTGGAGTTTCGATTAAAACACCTGGATTTCCGTATTCACTTTTTACCCATTCTCCTTCTAATAATTCTTTGGTTTTATGACCAATTACATTATCTTTTACATATTTGAAACCTTTTGTAGCAATGAAAAAAGTTGTTGTTGCAGCCAATAAAAAGACAACTGTACCAACGGCAATTGCAATACGTTTGTTGCGCTTTTTCTGTAATTGCAGTTTAATTTGCTTTTGTCTTTGTGCTTCATTCAATAACTGATCTTCTATTTCCTCAGGTACTTCAGTTGGAATTGCGTTATCCAGCGTTAAAATTACTTTCTGTATTTTGTTTCTGTCATCTGTAATTTCAAAATCAAGTGGTTTAGATTTAGCAAATTTCACTAAATCGGCCTGACGTAAAACACGTTCCAGATTTTCAACTGTTTCTGGCGTTAAGGTCATTTTCTTCTTGGTAGAAGCAAGTCTTATTGCCTGAATCAATTCAGAAGTTGTGCTTTCCATTGCCGGAATATGAATTGCTTCTTCAATATAATTACGTGCAATATCCGTTAGTTCACTATAATATTCTTTAATTTCCCCTTTTTGAACCAATTCTTTTTGCTCCAGATTGTTTAGCAAACTTGTCGCTTTTTCAATCGGCGTTTTATATACTTCTTCTTCGATTTTTTTCTGTTGACGTTTTTTGACGAACCAATAAACAAAAACACCAATTCCGATAATAACAAGTACTAGTAAAATATAAATCCACCAGTCGCCAATACCGTTATCAACAGCGGTAATGTCTTTGATGTCGTACATTTTTTGCTGTAATGTGTCTACTTTGATATTGTTAACTTCAACCCGAATTGAATCGGTTGAAAAAGGTTTTTTATCAATTAAAATTTTAATGCTCGGAATGGTATATTTTCCTGAATCAAATTGCGTTAAACCATATTTTTTGATCAATTCATAAGTATCATTTTTCTTAACCGTATCAATTGGATAGGATTGAATCACTTCAAGCGGACCAATGTTTTTTAGTTTAGGAAAAACAACTTTCGATTTTGAACTCACAACTGTTTTAAGTGTTAACTTAAATTCAGCTCCAATTTTATTTTTTGTAGTATCAATGCTTGTCTCGATCTGCTTTTGCTGCGCAAAAATAGAGGAGGAAAGTAAAAATAAAAATATGTAAAACTTTAATTTCATTTGATTTTGTTTTCAGATTTTAGTCTAAAACGTATTGCTTAAATATGGAACGCGGATGACGCGGATGGCACAGATTTAAGCGGATTTTTTTATGTGTATAATATTATGAATTTTATAAAATCTATCCCGATAGCTATCGGGACTGCAATCTAAAATTATATTTATCTTGACTTAAAATACCCCAATAATTTTGTCACGTAATTTTCATCAACTCTTGTGTTTACAACACCGGCTCCGGATTTACTGAAAATTTCCTTGAAATAATTGACTCTTTCCTGATAGTGTTTTTCGTAATTCATTCGTACTGATTTCGAACCCGTGTCCACCAATTGTACTTTTCCGGTTTCGGCGTCAAGCATGCTGACCATTCCTAAATTTGGGATTTTTTCTTCGCGGATATCATAAACGCGAACTCCTGTAATATCGTGTTTTTTTGAAGCAATTTTTAATGTTTGCTCATAATTTTCAGACATGAAATCGGAAATGACAAAAACTATCGCTTTCTTTTTCTGGGTTCCTGATAAAAACTTTAAAGCAGCGCCAACATCGGTTTTGTTACTTTTTGGTTCAAATTCGATCAATTCACGAATGATTCTCAAAACATGCGAACGTCCTTTTTTTGGCGGAATGTACAATTCAACATTATCAGAAAATAATATTAAACCAATTTTGTCATTGTTTTGTGTAGCCGAAAAAGCCATCGTTGCCGCAATTTCGGTGACGATGTCTTTTTTAAACTGACTTTTTGAACCAAACCCTTCAGAACCCGAGATATCAACCATTAACATCATGGTTAATTCGCGTTCTTCTTCAAAAACTTTTACGTGTGCTTCGTTATAGCGTGCGGTTACATTCCAATCGATGTTACGAATATCATCGCCATATTGGTATTGACGCACTTCGCTAAAAGTCATCCCGCGCCCTTTAAATGAAGAATGGTATTCACCGGAAAAGATATGATTGCTCAGTCTTTTGGTTTTGATTTCTATTTTCCGTACTTTTTTTAAAAGCTCTTTTGTATCCATTTGATTTGTTTAAAGTTTAAAAGTTTCAAGTTTCAAGTTTGCTTTACAACAACCTGAAACTTGAAACATTAAACAAATTTTTAAGGTACTTCAATCTCATTTACGATTTTGTTGATAATGTCTACAGAAGTAATGTTTTCGGCTTCAGCCTCATACGTTATCCCAACTCTGTGACGTAAAACATCATGTACAACGGCACGAACATCTTCTGGAATTACATATCCACGACGTTTGATGAAAGCGTAACATTTTGCCGCATTGGCAAGGTTGATACTTCCACGTGGCGATGCTCCAAAACTAATAAGAGGTTTTAAGTCTGCTAATTTGTATTTCTCTGGGTAACGAGTAGCAAAGATGATATCTAAGATATATTTTTCGATTTTTTCGTCCATGTAAACTTCACGAACAGCTTCTTGCGCACGCAAAATTTGTTCTACAGAAACTACAGGATTTACTTTTTCGTAAGATCCTTTTAAGTTTTGGCGAATTACAAAACGCTCTTCGTCAATTTTTGGATAATCAATTACGGTTTTCAACATAAAACGGTCAACTTGTGCTTCAGGAAGTTGGTATGTTCCTTCTTGCTCAACAGGGTTTTGAGTTGCCAATACTAAAAACGGACGATCTAGCTTGAAAGTGGTGTCGCCAATAGTAACTTGTTTTTCCTGCATCGCCTCTAATAGGGCAGATTGAACCTTCGCCGGAGCACGGTTAATCTCATCTGCAAGTACGAAATTGGCAAAAATTGGTCCTTTTTTAATAGAAAATTCATTTGCCTTGATGTTGTAAATCATCGTTCCGACAACGTCGGCAGGTAATAAATCGGGAGTAAACTGGATACGGCTGAAAGAACCTTGTACCGCTTGAGACAATGTATTTATCGCTAAAGTTTTGGCTAGTCCGGGAACACCTTCTAATAAAATATGCCCTTGCCCTAAAAGTCCGATTAATAGACGCTCGACCATATGTTTCTGGCCCACAATAACTTTGTTCATTTCCATTGTAAGAAGGTCTATAAAAGCACTTTCTCTTTCAATTTTTTCATTTATCGCTCTAATGTCTAAAGTCGTTGTATTTTCTTCCATATAAATATTTTTAAAACCTATTTTAAAACGCTGATTTTTATGTCTAACTTTTGAGAGTGCAAATTGAATATTTTTTGAGAAGTAAGATGTTAAAGAATGGTTAAAACTTCGACCAAAGACCTAATTTTAAGGACGAATTGTGAATCTATTTTTATATTTTTAAGAACTTTGGTCGATATGTTTTATTAAAGCATATTTATTACCAAAAATAACGCAATAAAACCATGAGCAAAACAGCATTATCGCCCATAATTTCGGGTACTATGAATTGGGGGGTATGGGATAAAAACCTTACCACTAAAGAAATGGAAAACATGATACAAATTTGTATCGAAAACAAAATTACCACTTTTGATCACGCCGATATTTACGGAGATTATACCACCGAAGCAGATTTTGGAAAAGCATTTCACGCCAGCAAGATTTCACGCGAAAAATTACAGTTAATTACCAAGTGCGGAATTCAGATGATTGCTGAAAAACGTCCGGAGAACAAAATCAAACATTATGAATATTCGAAAGAGTACATTATTTGGTCGGCTGAGGAATCTCTTAAAAAATTAAAAACAGATTTTATTGATGTTTTTTTATTGCACAGACCAAGTCCGTTAATGCAGGCAGATGAAATTGCTGAAGCCGTGGAAAAATTAAAATCAGAAGGAAAAATTATTGATTTTGGACTTTCAAATTTTACGAGTTCTCAAACCGAATTAATTCGATCAAAAACAGAAGTGAGCTATAATCAGGTGCAATTTTCTGCAACTCATTATGAAGCAATGACTGACGGAAGTTTAGATTATATGCAAACGCACAAGATTTGTCCGTTGTCGTGGAATCCGCTTGGAACTGTTTTTAGAGAAGATACCAAGAAAACACGTCGTTTAAAAAAATTACTTTCAGAATTGGTTCAAAAATATAGTTTTGGTTCTGATACACTTTTATTGGCCTGGATTTTAAAACATCCTGCTAAAGTTGTTCCAATTGCAGGAACTGTTAATGTTGCCAGAATTCAATCTTTGATGAAAGCAGTTGAATTAGAAATGGATAAAGAAGACTGGTTTGCAATCTGGACAGAAAGTATGGGCGACGATGTGCCTTAAATAATGCATTTCTGAAAAATGATACACTTAGAAAAATTTGATAAAAAACACTATACTGAATTGATAGATTCGGTAAAAAATGCAAAGGATTTAATGCAATTTGGCGGTCCGGAATTTACTTTTCCCTTAACGGAAGAGCAAATTAATAAAACACTTTCTGATAAAAACAGAATTGCTTTTAGAGTTGCCAATTCTTCGGATGGAAGTACTATTGGACATGGTCAAATTTATTTTAATAACGATTCTGCAAAGCTGGGTCGAATCCTGATTATTGATCAAAACCAAAGGGGAAAAGGAATTGGTGAGCAAATGATAATCTTATTAGTGAAATTCATTCTTGAAAATAGAAAAGAAACACACATTGAATTGAACGTTTTTGATTTTAATATTGGCGCAATAAAGTGTTATGAAAAAGTCGGTTTCAAAATGAATCCTGATAAAAAACTATTAAGAAAGGTTGATGGTGAAACCTGGACGGCGGTGAATATGGTGTTGAATTTAGAGGAATGGAATAATAAAAATTGAGAACTAAGAAATATTTGCCACAGATTACAAGATAAAAATGATTTTTTCATCTGTGAGAATCCTTTAATCTGTGGCAAAAAAATAAAAAAATAAGAATGAAAAAAACAGTTTTAATTACTGGTGCCACAAGCGGAATTGGAAAAGCAACTGCGCAAATAATGGCAAAAAACAACTATAAAATCATCCTTTGCGGAAGACGTAAAGAACGTTTAACAGAACTTGAAAAAGAACTTTCTGAATTTACAGAAGTACATTCGCTTTCTTTTGATGTTCGGGATAAAGAGGCGGTTTTGAAAAACATCAATTCATTGCCGGCAGAATTTTCAGAAATTGATGTTTTAATAAATAATGCGGGAAATGCGCATGGTTTAGATCCTATTCAAACAGGTGATCTGGACGATTGGGACGCAATGATTGACATTAATGTAAAAGGTCTTTTGTATATTTCAAAAGCTGTGATTCCGCAAATGACAGCGAGAAAATCGGGACATATTATCAATATTGGTTCAACTGCCGCAAAAGAAGTTTATCCGAACGGAAATGTCTATTGCGGTACAAAACATGCCGTTGATGCTATTACTGCCGGAATGCGAATTGACTTGAATCCGTTTGGCATTCGCGTAGGCGCAATTCATCCGGGAATGGTGGCGACAGAATTTAGTGAAGTGCGTTTTAAAGGCGATGCAGAAAGAGCTTCGAATGTATACAAAGGATTTGATCCGTTGCAGGCAGAAGATATTGCAGATATTATTCATTTTGTGGTTTCAAGACCGTATCACGTAAATATTGCCGATTTGATGGTAATGAGTACGGCACAGGCATCGTCGACGATTGTTAAGAAAAATATTTAAGTTATATTTTCTGATTTTAAGATTAATTAAAGAAAGTTACAATATCCAAGTCCCAGAGGGACATCATATTTATAGATATTTATAAATTTATCCGATAGAACCCCAGCGGGGTGAAATATTTGAATGATTATATAGAAAGTCTAATATCGCTTCTCTGGAGCTTTTTATAGGGGGTGTTAATTAGCTATAAACATAATACTCCGCTGGAGCTTTTTATTATCAATAAAATAATCTGGAATTTTAGACTTCTTAGAAAATTAGATTAATTTAGAAATCTGAAAGTCAATATTCTAAGAAGTCTAAAAATCTAAGCCAGTCTAACAATCTAAAAAGAATGATCAACAAACGTCTTTTAATCAAAAACTTACTCGCTCATAATGACGAGAGCAGTTTTTATGATAAAAAAAGACAGTTGAATTTGCATACACGCGAAGGAAAAGGAAAATTTTTGAAACACATTTGTGCGCTATCAAATTCAAACCCAACTAATAATTCTTATATCGTAGTTGGTGTTGAGGATCAGGATAATGAAATAGTTGGCGACGATTTCTTTGACGATAGCCGAATTCAGAATCTCGTTAATGCCTTTTTAGAAAATCCACCAAAAATTCAATACGAAAACGTCCCATTCCCAAATCTTCCAAAAGACAGAGTAATTGGATTGGTAACTATTAAACCTAAAAACAAAGTTTCTTATTTCAAAAAAGGAATTCATACCATTCTCCCCAATAGTGTTTTTATTAGGCGAGGCAGTAATTCTATTCCGTTTGAAGGTGAAGTAGAGAAAAATTACCAAAATACCGAAACTGTTATTGGAATCGAAAATAGTTCGCGCAACAGTATTCAATATACTCTTGACGGCGTTATCGATTTTATGAATTTCAGGCATAAAGACATGTCGCCCAAATATTATGTTTTTAAGGAATTATTTGTGATTTGCTGGGCGGGAGTTCCTAAAAAGTCCCGTGATAAAACTTTTCTTTCCCGCGTTGATATCGAATTAATCAACGAACAAATTAAACTTTTTTACTCAGCTCAGGATGTTGTTACAATAGTTTTTGATGATGATAGTTTTACAATAACCGAATATGTTCCGTTAGGATTAAATGATAAAACGAGTTATTATCCTCTGGAAGAGCAAACGATTCGGTTTTTTGACAACGGTTATTATAAAATCGATCGAAAAATGCTTTTTCAGCCTCCGGAATTCAACAGACCAATGCTTTTTCATATTTATAATTCGAATATGGCATTGCTTCAAAAACTGCAAAAAGGTTCTGCCTTGTCAGAACGAGAGATGAAAGATTTAGAGAATCTTCCGTCGACTTTTATGATTTGTTATTTGAATGGTTTTGATGATGCAAAACAAAAATTAATTGATTCGAAATTGCTTTTAAAACCTTTTTCGCAAGTTTATTTATCTTTTAAAGAAGCATTAAGGATTTTGAGGAAGATGAAATATGATTTTCAGGAAGGTTCAAAGTAGCAAAGGTTCAAAGTGACAAAGGTTTTTTTTAAGGTTCTGAGATTCTAAGATTTTTACACAAAGATTTTTCGTAGAGACGCACAGCAGTGCGTCTAACACACAGTGATTTTACCTTAATGGAGATTTATTCAGCGTAATTTTCAATAAATACGTTTTCATTTTTTTTTAAATTATCATTTTCCTCAAATTGTAAATGACTCATTTTATTATTATAGAATTCTCTATAAAAAGTTTAATAATGTACATAACTTCAGTTCTGCTATTACTGTTAGTTAAAAGTTCTTTAATTAAATAATTACTTAGCTTTAGTTTTTGATTTTTATATTGACTTAACATTAGAGTTGAATCTGAGTCTTTGTGTAAAATAAGCATTTTATCAACCTTATCTATTTCTTCAATTAAATCTAAAATATGATATAACTTGTTATCTTTCATTTGTTGTAAATTAAATCGCATCAAATGTAAGAAAAGGTTTCTTTTTTAAGGTATAATGTTTTCTAGAATTCTATTTATATTTCAAATATCTACTCACTTCATCATAAGGAAACAAAATCTCTTTTGGACCATCTGCATAAGAAGCGGCTTCGTAAGAGTTGTAATATAAAAGCAAACCTTCTTCTGTATAAAAAATATTTTGTGGCAGGTGAAATTTATCATTTTCGAACATTAAGCCAGTTGCATTAATATTTGATTTTGATGGAATTTTATATTTCTTGCGGAATTCCTTTTCGGCGAAAGCCTTAAATTCCTTTTCATTTTTAAAAATCTGATCATTAAAAATGGTTTTTCCTGTTTTGGGATTAAACAATAAAGAGCGATATCCCTGATATCCGTGAGCACCTCCGGTAAAAGTGTAATGATCTAGTTTAATATTTATAATCTGGTCGGATTCAAATTCTATATTTCCTTTAATTTTTCCTTCCCATCCAAATGTTTCGTTGGGAAATTTTTCATGCATTTCTTCGTAAGAAGCAATAAATGAAGTTGCCAATGTATTGTAATCATTTAGTTTTAGAGGTTCTTCTCCAAAATAAACAATTTCTTTTATTACCAAAAAGAGTTTTTTATTTATGCTGTCTGCAACGACAGGAATATTTTTTGCAATAGGAATATCAATCGTAATTTGTGGACAATCGATTTTACATGGTATGGTAGATTTTTTTTCAAATGTTTCATTTTCAAATGAAAGCCCCTTGTTACAACTAGTGAATAATAGAAACAAGAAGACTAAAAAACTATACTGTTTCATATCTAAAAGTGTTAATTATATACAAAGGTAAGAAGTTGTGTCAGAATTAGAATAAATTAAACGGTAAATTTGTACTTAGAAAAAGAGTTTAAAAAACGTAACTATATGAAATTCAATACTAAAGTAATACATGGTGGTCAACATCATGATCCAAGTACGGGAGCTGTTATGCCTCCGGTATATCAAACTTCAACTTATATTCAAACAAGTCCGGGACAACCCTTGGGCGATTATGAATATAGCCGTGCATCGAACCCAACCCGTACAGCATTAGAGAATGCTTTGGCAAGTATTGAAAATGGTACCCGCGGATTGGCTTTTTCATCTGGATTGGCGGCAACAGACTGTATTCTGAGAGGATTTAAAGCCGGAGATGAAGTCATTGCAATGGATGATTTGTATGGCGGAACTTATAGAATGTTTTCAAGGGTTTATAAAGATTCAGGAATTAAATTTCATTTTGTTGATATGACTGATATTGCAAAATTGAAATCATTAATCAATGAGAACACAAAATTAATTTGGGTTGAAACACCAACAAATCCGTTAATGAAACTGGCCGATATTGAAGAGATTTCAAAAATCACCAAAGAGAAGAAAATTTGGCTTGCTGTTGATAATACTTTTGCAACGCCTTATTTACAAAAGCCTCTTGATTTGGGAGCCGATATTGTAATGCACTCTGCTACAAAGTATTTAGGAGGACATTCTGATGTAATAGCGGGAGCTTTAATTGTAAAAGATGAAGCTTTAGGAGAACAATTGCATTTTCAGCAATTTGCAACCGGTGCAACTCTTGGTCCAATGGATAGTTTTTTGGTTTTAAGAGGAATTAAAACGCTTTCATTAAGAGTTCAAAGACATTGTGAAAATGGAGAAAAAATGGTCGAATTTTTAAGCAACCATCCAAAAATAAAAACAGTTTATTATCCTGGATTACCAAGTCATCCCTTTCATGAAATTGCAAAGAAGCAAATGAAAGCTTTTGGAGGAATGGTTTCTTTTACCTTCGTTTCGGGTAAAAAGGAAGATTCGATTGCATTTTTAGAGAAATTGAAAGTGTTTACTTTGGCAGAATCTTTAGGCGGAGTTGAATCTTTGGCCAATCATCCGGCTTTGATGACACACGCTTCTATTCCTGCAGATAAGAGAGCCGAAGTTGGTATTACCGACGACCTGGTTCGATTGAGTGTTGGTATTGAAGACGCAGAAGATTTAATTGCTGATATAGAGCAGGCTTTAGCATAAAAATTATCACAAATAAAAAATCCCAAATTCCAATGTTAATCATTTTGGAATTTGGGATTTTTTTTATTTTGAGATTTCTTTAAAATTCTAAATACATAATGTATCCTACGTTGAACCAAACCTGAGAATCGTTTGATTTATTTTCTTTATAAATATCTTTGTTTGGATTTAAACCATCAACCCAGTCAGAATTGAATCCTTGATAACGAATATCAAACATTAAATCGCTCATTTCGGTTAGTTTATAATGAACCCCAACTCCGGTAACTACAGATAGTACAACGCCGTTTTCGCTAGAAAAACCATAAGGGCGACCATCCGAAGGAGTAAGGTATTTTGCAAAAGTTGTTGAAGGAAGTCCTAATTGACCCAATCTTGATCCTACTTTTGTAGAATAATAACTTGCCTGAAATCCTAAACTTAAATAAGGACTAAAGCTGCCAACTGAGTTTTCGAAGTCATGAATTTTTATAAAAGAAAATTCTAATTGAGATCCAAGGTTTACTAAAGTTGTGCTTCCTTTCATCGCTCTTAGATGTTGGACAAGTCCCTTTTGTTCTTCTCTATCCACCCATTGACCATAATGCTCAAGATTGGTTTTGTTAAAAGATAATTCAGATCTAACTTTAAAATGTTCTGTAAAGAAACTTTCTCTGTTATTATTTGCAGAAAAGTTAATAAAGTGAACTAATCCTACACCAAAACCTGAGTTACCAACATTGGTTTTCATATCGTGGCGTTCTCCAAAATCAGATTGAAAAGATACAGGTCCGAATATTATTCCTACTTCTTGTGCTAAATCAGATTGAGCAAAGGCAGTTGTAGTGATTCCTAAAAAGGCGAATAATGTGAGTACTATTGGTTTAAGCATGTTGTTTGGGCTTTCAAATCTTGGCAAATATATAAAAAACATGTACGATTCAAAATATAAAATTAACGTATTAAAAAATAAGTAACAAAATACTTAATTTGTTAACTTTAATTGTGATGATTTGAATTAAATAGAGATGTGGTAAATGCTATATTTAGGAATGTTTGAAAATTATATAATTCACTCTTTAGAATTAAAAAAAATAACATTCGGTCAGCATTTTGTTATATCTTTGTTTGTTAAAACGAAAACGTTTTCTTAAACGTATTTTCTTGTTTATTGTGCTAAAATTTAAATATTTACTTGAATAATTTATTTCAAAATGGAACAAAAAATTAATGAGTTTATGGCTCTAGTCGAGTCAAAAAATCCAAACGAGCCAGAATTTCTTCAAGCCGTTAGAGAATTTGCAGAAACGGTAATTCCATTTATTGCAGAGCGAAAAAAATATGATGGAAAAAACTTACTTCTTAGAATTGCTGAGCCAGAACGTTCTATAATTTTTAGAGTTCCATGGGTAGATGACAAAGGGGAAATAATTGTAAACAGAGGTTTTAGAATTCAAATGAACTCTGCAATTGGGCCATACAAAGGCGGAATCAGATTTCATCACACTGTAAACCTATCAGTTTTGAAATTCCTTGCTTTCGAACAAGTTTTCAAAAATAGTTTGACAACACTTCCTATGGGTGGGGGAAAAGGTGGTTCTGATTTTGATCCTGAAGGAAAATCTGATGGTGAAATCATGCGTTTCTGTCAATCGTTTATGACAGAATTATGTCGTCATATTGGTCCTGATTTAGATGTACCTGCCGGAGATATTGGTGTTGGTGCAAGAGAAATTGGTTATTTATTTGGTCAATATAAAAGAATAAGAAATGAATTTACAGGTGTTTTAACCGGTAAAGGACTTGCATATGGTGGTTCATTAATTCGTCCTGAAGCTACAGGATATGGAGTTGTTTATTTTACTGATCAAATGTTGCGTACTATCGGACATGAGATTAAAGGTAAAAGAGTAGCAATTTCAGGATTTGGAAATGTGGCTTGGGGAGTTGCTTTAAAAATAAATGAATTAGGTGGAAAAGTAGTTACTATTTCCGGACCTGATGGATACATTTATGATGAAGAAGGAATCTCTGGAGAAAAAATCGAGCATATGGTAGAGATGAGAGCAACTGGTGATAACAGAGCCGAAGTTTATACTAAGAAATATCCAAACGCTGTTTTTCATAAAGGGAAAAGTCCATGGGAAGTAAAAGTTGATATCGCTATTCCGTGTGCTACTCAAAACGAATTGACAGGCGAAGATGCTAAAAAATTGATTGATAATGGTGTTTTATGTGTAACCGAAGCTGCAAATATGCCTTCAACATTAGACGCTATAAAATTATTCCTGGATAATAAAGTTTTATTCGCACCAGGAAAAGCTGCAAATGCTGGTGGAGTTGCTGCATCTGGTCTTGAAATGACACAAAACTCAATTCGTTTAAACTGGACAAGCGAAGAAGTAGATTTGAGATTAAAAGATATTATGGTTGGAATTCATAACCAATGTAAAAAATACGGAATGGGCGAAGATGGCTATGTAAACTACGTAAAAGGAGCAAACATTGCCGGATTTGTTAAAGTTGCCGATGCTATGCTTGCGCAAGGTGTAGTTTAATTTTTAAATATAATTTTCAAAAGCCCTCATTTTCTTTATGATAAATGAGGGCTTTTTTATTTTCGCCACGAATTCACGAATTAAATAATGAAAAAATTCGTGAAATCGTGGTGGATAATTATAAGGAAAATCATTTTATACAGAACAAAATTCAAATACTTTGGTTTGTAGTATATTTGCCTATCCGAATATATTTAATATGATGAGAAGGTTTCTGTATATTTTGTTTTTTATTTTTATGCAATTAAGTTTTGCACAGAATACTTTATCGTGGCAAGGTTATTTTTCATTTAATGAAATAAAAGATATTTCAGAAAGTTCGACAACTGTTTTTGCTGCTTCAGAAAATGCTTTGTTCTCTAAAAGTAATGTTTCAAATGCTGTTAAAACAACCACTACAATTGATGGACTTTCGGGACAAACAATTTCGGCAGTATATCATAGCGAAACTTTCAAAAAAACAATTATAGGTTACGAAAACGGGATGATCATTGTAATCAATGAAACTGACGGAAGTATAATAAAAAAAGTCGATATCATTAATAAACAATTGGCGGCCAATATTAAAAAAGTCAATCATTTTATGGAATATAATGGCTTGATTTATGTTTCATGTGATTTTGGTATTGTACAATTTAATTTAACTACTTCTCAGTTTGGTGATACTTATTTTATAGGCGATAACGGAGCCGAAATTAGTGTAAAACAAACCGCATTTTTTAACGGATTTATTTACGCAGCAACTTCCAGCGGTATTCGAAGAGCAAATAGTACAAGTCCTAACTTAATTGACTTTAATCAATGGGGCATTGTAAATTCCGGCGACTGGTCAAGCGTTGAAGCGCTGGATACAGAACTTATTGCAATTAATTCAGTTGGATATATTCATCGATTTAATTCAAATACATTTATTGGGTTTTTACAGCTTTCGCAGCCTTCTGCGGATATGAAAGCAGAAAATCATAATTTGTTTATTACAACAGCAAATTCGGTTTATGTTTATAATAACAAAATGGTTTTAAATCGTCAAATAACCAATACTCAGGTTTTAGATAATACCTTAAGTTTTAGTTGTGCAACTGCTGTTGGAGATGTGATTTACATCGGGACAAAAGAAAACGGATTATTTTCTTCAACTCTTTCCGGGAATTCAGCTTTCGAAAATATAACACCAATTGGGCCGGTACGAAACAATATTTTCTCATTAGATGTTAGTCCAAACAGTGTTTGGGCTGTTTATGGAGATTATGATTTGAGTTATAATCCTTATCCTTTAGATAGTTACGGTATTAGTAAATACAATACTTCAGGCTGGTTAAATATTCCTTACGAAGATGTTTTTGATGCAAAATCAATGTCTCGTGTTATTATTAATCCTAATAATGACAATCAGGTTTATGCAAGTTCCTTTTTTTCAGGTCTATTAAAATTAGAAAACGATACTCCAACTATTTTATATAATGAAAAAAACAGCAGTCTGGAAAGTTTAAAAATTGATGGTTATAATGTTATAGATATTCGTGCCAATGCAACTGCTTTTGATAAATCAGGAAATTTATGGATAACGAATAGCAGGGTTAAAAATGGATTGAAAGTTTTAAAAACAAACGGACAATGGGGCAGTTACTCGCTGGCAACGATTCTTAATAATGTTGAAAACAATTCTTACGGCGGGCTTGTTGTAGATAAAAATAATACAAAATGGATCGCTACTTACAGAGAAGGAGTAGTGGGTTTTAACGAAACTACCAATACCTTTAAAAAAATGACTTTTGGTACCGATGTTGGGAATTTACCTTCTGTAGATGTTCGTGCATTGGCAGTTGATACTAAAAACCAATTGTGGATTGGAACCACAAAAGGATTACGGGTTTTGTCAAACGTAAGCAGTTTTCAAACAGAAAGTCAGTTAACGGCAAATGCAATCATTATTATAGATGATAATCTGGCTCAGGAATTATTGTATGAGCAATTCATTACTTCGATTGTAGTCGACGGAGCCAATAATAAATGGATTGGAACTTCAGATTCGGGAGTTTTTATGGTTTCACCAAACGGCCAGGAAACGAAATATCATTTTACTATAAATAATTCACCTTTACCAAGTAATACCATCAACGATATAAAAATCAACAGTACAACCGGAGAAGTTTTTATTGCAACCAATAAAGGATTAATTTCTTTTGGCGGTATTGCAACAGGTGCCAACGAAGATCTGAATAGTGTATATGTATACCCAAATCCGGTACGTCCGGAGTTTACGGGAACTGTAAAAATTGCAGGTTTGCTGGATAAAGCCAATGTGAAAATTACCGATATTACCGGAAGTTTAGTTTACGAAGCAACTTCGGCAGGAGGAACAATTGAGTGGGATACAACAGCTTTTGGAAGATATAAAGTGGCTTCTGGCGTGTATATGATTTTTATTTCTGCTCAGGACGGTGGCGAAACGAAAGTGAAGAAAGTAATGATAATTAGATAATGTGGAAATGGAGATAATTAGATAATTATTTGGACTAAATAATCTAATTAATGACTACAATCAAAAGTCTAATATATAAGAAGTCTAATAATCTAAAATCTAAATTAAAAGTTGTTAGTCAAAACCAAAGCAATTGTTATTTCAGCATTAAAATTTCAGGAAAAAAGTTTGATCGTAAAATGTTTTACACTTTCAAGCGGACTGAAATCTTATTTTGTGCGTGACGCTTTTTCAAATCGAAAAACCAGTCAGAAGATTGCTTATTTCCAGCCATTTTCGATTTTAGAAATTGAAGCTGTTCATAAGAACAAAGGCACGCTTGAAAATTTAAAAGAAATAAAAACGGCAGTTCCTTTTCAAACCATTCATACCGACATTGTAAAAAGCACTATTGTAATGTTTCTTTCAGAAATGCTGCATCATTCTATTCAGGAAGAAGAAAAAAACGAATCACTTTTTGAATTTTTAGAAAACGCCTTAATCTGGTTTGACCATCACGACGAAGTTTCCAATTTTCATTTAATCCTACTTTTAGAGGCAACAAAATATTTGGGTTTTTATCCGGATATTTCCGAAATTGATTTGCCTTTTTTTGAAATGAACGATGGCGTTTTTACACTTTTTCATGGAATAAATGCCTTAACGGAGCATGAAACAAATCTGTTTAAAAAATTAATTGACCTAAAATTTGACAACGATCAAAGGGTATTTCATGTGGTTGAAAGACAAGTCTTACTAAAAGTCTTAATTGAGTATTATAGTTTTCATTTAGAGGGATTTAAGAGGCCAAAATCGCTAGATGTTTTGAGGGAAATTTTTTCTTAATTAAAGTATAATTTATATATATTCGCAAACGATTAGTGAGATCAAAAATTTGCCCATACTTAATTTATTAATTTTATAAGCTAACAACTATGAAGAAAATTACTTTTTCGATTATTTTGCTTTTCTTAGTTGCCTTTTCGGCGACTGCTCAAAGAAAATACGATGAAATAATCACAACAGAGAACAGTGTACAGGATATTGTTCAAAACGAAATAACAGGAATTGTTGTTTTTAAAGAAGGTGGAACTGTAAAAGGTTTAGATCCTGAAACAAAAAAAGTTGTCTGGACTTTAACGAAAGAAGATTTTGGAACAATTACGTCTAAAGATATATTAACTGATCCAGATTTTGGAAACATGTTCAAAGACAAAAGAGACTTAACAACCGTTTCGGGAAGTCCTTATGTTGAAGCTTATATCAATTCAAAGTATTTAATTATCAATACAGATACAGGAAAAGTTGTTTACAACTCTTCTAAAGAATCTTTCTGGGTATTTCAATCAGATTTTATTCCTGAAACGAATGAATATCTTCTTACTTTGAAAAAAGACGGAGATATGGCAATTGCTTTATTGGATATGGCTACAGGGGAACTTAAATGGACTACAACTGTTGACAAAGCAAAAGCAATGATTAGTTTTTCTTTGAAATTATCTGCTAATACCAACAAAGCAAAAATTCACGGAAATACTGTTTATTATTTACTTTACGGTAATTTGTATTCTTTTGATAAAGAAACTGGAAAATTAAACTGGAAAGCAGCTGAAGAATATACAAAATTCTATGAAACACAAAACGATAAAAATATTGTTGTAGTGAACGCTGCAGGTTTATTTTCTAACAAACAATATTTAAATGTTTTAAGTACAGATGACGGAAAAAGTATATGGAAAGAATCTATCAAAACAAAACAAGTTGTTTATTTAGAAGATTGGGGAACAAAGTTATTAGTGGCTCATAATAGTGGTTTTAACTTTTTTGATTTAAAAACAGGAGAAAAAATCTGGAAAAAAGATGCACGTGGAGATGGATTGAAAAGAGTAATTCCTATCGATCAGGATTTCTTATATGTTGCAGAAAATGAAATGATGCTAATCAATAAAGACGGAGAAAAACTTTGGAAAAAATTCATCGAAATTTCTGATGACAAAGAAGATCCAATTTATTACTTAGGTAAAGTAGGTGAAAAAGTAATGTACTTAACTGGTACTTACGGAAACATGGTTGATTACAAAACCGGAATTAAACTTTGGAAACGTAACATCAATTTTGATAAAAGCCGTCCGGTTTTACCAACTTACGACGAAGCAACAAATTCGTATTTAGTTTACAACGACGAAAAATTATACAAATTTGACCCAAGCATCAGCGATAAGCCAGAGCCGTTTGCTAAAGTAAACATCAAAAAAGAAAAAGAATTAAACAGTATCGAATTATTCCCTTGGGGAGTTGTTCTTTCCGGCCCAGTTGAAGTAATGGGAGTTAATCTGGACGGAACTGTAAAATACCACCACGTATACACACAACCAGGCGAAGGAACAAGACGTTTACTTAAAAGTGCTGCAATTGCAGGAAGTATTGGTTTAGGAATTGGTTCTGGAGTAAGTGCTATACAAGGTTCTGAATTAACAATGACATATCGTGATTCTAACGGAAACATGAGATCTACTGTTGTTAGAGAAGAGAATTCATCAAAAATGAAACAATCAAGAGATATGGCAGCTGGTTCAGCAGCTTTGGGATTGGTAGCGGCTAAATTTGACAAACGTTTCAACGCAATGAAACAAAACAGAGATTACTCTTATATTTTTGCAAAAGCAGATACAGGAGAAAAAATATTAGTTAAAGTAAATAAAGCTGACGGAGTTGAAGTTGACAAAATTATCTTCAACAACAACAAACCACTTTATGAAATAGATCCTGCGACACAAAACATTTTTTATGTTTCGGATAAATCTATTCAAATCTTCAACAAAAAATAATAATAACACATAAAAGCCATCAGGATTTACTTCTGATGGCTTTTTTTTTTGCCTATGAAAAAAACTTTACTCTTTATTATTCTGCTTGTAATTACCTCAATTCAGGCACAAGAAAAAATAAATTCAAAAAAGAAGAAATTTTATATACCCGTAATAAAATATTCAGAATTTCCTGTTCTTGATAATGCTCTAACGCAAACCACTTTTTATCAGATGGATAAAGAGTTGATTCAAGAGGAGATTATTTTAAAGAAAAAATATTTTCACATAGATGGTTTTATAAAGGATCCTGCAAACGGAAAACTAAAAATTTTCTTGACTGTTGCGTTGCCTAAGTTCAATGCAACGAAAGTAGATAGCACATTTGATAAAAAAAGAAATAGCTGGGAATTTCAGGTTTATTCTAATTATGATGTAAGAATAAAAGTGGATGCTAAGTGTGGAGATAAAATTTTATTTACTCAGGATTTTAATAGTACGGAATCACATATAGTTGGAGGTATGTACGAAAAAGGTAAGGTGAAACTTGCTGTTGAGCTAAGTAATAAAAGAAGTGCACAAGCTGAAAAAGACGGTGATTATACAGCAGAAGAATTAGGGATAGATCATATCATTTTTAGTTCTGTCGACAGAATTCAGAATTTTCTAAATTATAAATTGGCTTATTATGTAGACGAAGCCAAAATAAAATTTGAATTTGTAACTTCTAAAGGGCATTCTGAATACAACCAAATGTTGGCATTTGAGAACGAAATAACGGCTCAGATGGAAAAAGTGACCCTGGAAAAAGGTTTAGATGAAAAGTTGCTGACACCACATTTGCAATATCTGGAAAGCTTGCTGGTTAAATATCCTCCTTCGCCTGCAAACGAAAACATCCGCTTTATTGTAACCAACAATTTGGCTGAGACTTATTTTTTACTTGAAAACAAAGAAAAAGCATTAACGTATGCCAATTTACTTGTCGAGAATGACAAACAGGATTCAAGAGGATCTTCGATTATTAAAAAAGTAAATAATGGTTATTTTGCCGATAAAAAAATAAGAAGCCATACCACCCGTTTTGCCGATCTTAAAAAATTAGGTGTTAAAATTGCCGAGGAAAAAGAAGAAAAAAGATTAGCTTTTTTTGAAAAAATATCACAACAAGAAGCAGAATGGGAAGTTGAAAAAGCAAACAGAGAAGCAAGCGTAGAGAAAGCAAGAATGCAAAGATTTAATATGCTTGATTCTATTCCGTATCAGCTAAATGCTAATTTACTGTCAAAAGTGGTTGCTAATTTAGGAGGAAGTGAAGCCTTAAAAAAAGTCGAAAAAGCACATTTGTTTTCGAAATTAAAAATTGAAGGAAATAATGTATCTCAAACAGAAGAAAAATGGGCAACGAACTCGAATTATCTTCTTAGAAAAAAAATGCCCGAAAGCTATTATGAAATCGTTAATGGAGCCGAAGCCTGGAGCCATGACGATCGCGAAAGCGGATTAAATGCAAAATGGACAAAATTAACACCGTATGATTTTGGCAATTTGTCTAAAAATGTAGACTTAATCAACTTTCTTACCGATTTAAGACTTGATTTATGGAATAATTTTGAAGTTCTGCAAGATGAAATGTACGAAGGAAGAATGTGTTATCATTTGAATTATTTTGAAAAAACATTAAGTACGGGAAACAGAACAATTCCTAAAACAGATTATCACGTTTTTATTGATAAAGAAAATTTCAATATCGTTTCTACTGAAAAAACAGAATTTGATAACGGCAACAAGAGCTTTTTCGAGAAAAAACTTTTTGGAGATTATCGTCCGGTTGCAGCATTAAATTCTGGGAAAATACCATACAAAATCAATTATGAAATTGAAGATTTTAACGGAGAAACCATTTTTCAGGAACAAAGGGAGAAGATTGAAATTAATCCTGTTTTTGGAAATCGAATCTTTATGAAAGAAGTATATTTCGGCGGATTTAAATAATTGTTACCATCCTGTTACGGATATTTAGAATCGATTAGTTTTTGGTTTATTTGCTCAAAGTTTTGAGAATAATACCAGAAACTAATCGATTCTTTTGTTTTTGTATTTATTATCTCAACAAAAGTTTGTGAAATTTCAAGAAATTGGCGGTCAATAATTCAAAATTTCTTACTTTCGCACCTCGTTTAAGAAAAGGATAAAATGAGTACAAAATTTACTGAATACAAAGGACTTGACTTGCCAACAGTAGCGTCAGAAGTTCTTGATTTTTGGAAGAAAGAAAATATATTTGAAAAAAGTGTAACAACCCGCGAAGGCGCAGAGCCTTATGTGTTTTTTGAAGGTCCGCCTTCAGCAAACGGATTACCGGGAATTCACCACGTGATGGCACGTGCAATTAAGGATATTTTTTGCAGATATAAAACTCAAAAAGGTTTTCAGGTAAAAAGAAAAGCAGGTTGGGATACACACGGATTACCTGTAGAATTGGGTACCGAGAAAGAATTAGGAATTACAAAAGAAGATATTGGTAAAACAATTTCTATCGAAGAATATAACGAAGCGTGTAAAAAAACCGTAATGCGTTATACCGACGTATGGAATGATTTGACCGAAAAAATGGGGTATTGGGTAGATATGGAAGATCCGTATGTGACTTATAAACCAAAATACATGGAATCGGTTTGGTGGCTTTTAAAACAAATCTACGATAAAGGTTTGTTGTACAAAGGATACACCATTCAGCCTTATTCTCCAAAAGCAGGAACAGGATTGTCTTCTCACGAAGTAAACCAGCCCGGAGCTTATAGAGATGTTACAGATACTACGATTGTAGCACAATTTAAAACTTTACCGGAAACGCTTCCAAGCTTTTTACAAGGTTTTGGAGATATTCACATTTTGGCATGGACGACAACACCTTGGACATTGCCTTCGAATACTGCTTTAACAGTTGGTCCAAAAATCGATTATGTTTTAGTAAAAACTTTCAATCAATATACTTTTGAACCTGTAAATGTTGTTTTGGCTAAAAATTTAGTTGGAAAACAATTCGGAAAAGGATTTTTTGCAAGCGAAGACGATGCTGATTTCGATAATGTAAAAGAAGGAGATAAAAAACTTCCGTATAAAATTTTAGCGGAAGCGAAAGGAATTGATTTAGTTGAAATTCGTTACGAGCAATTATTACCATACGTATTGCCTTATCAAAATGCTGAAAATGCATTTAGAGTAATCGCCGGAGATTTCGTAACTACAGAAGACGGAACAGGAATTGTACATACAGCTCCAACTTTTGGTGCAGATGATGCTAAAGTTGCAAAAGAAGCAACTCCGGAAGTACCGCCAATGTTAGTTTTAGACGAAAACGGAACTGCAGTTCCTCTAGTAGATTTACAAGGAAAATTCACTTCGCATTTAGGAGAATTGGCTGGTAAATACGTTAAAAACGAATATTATGATGCGGGTCAGGCGCCAGAGCGTTCTGTTGATGTTGAAATTGCGATTCGATTAAAAGAAGAAAATAAAGCCTTTAAGGTTGAAAAATACGTACATAGTTATCCACACAGTTGGAGAACTGATGAACCGTTGTTATATTATCCACTAGATTCATGGTTTATTAAAGTAACCGATGTAAAAGATAGAATGTTCGACCTGAACGAAACTATCAACTGGAAACCTAAGTCTACTGGTGAAGGACGTTTTGGAAATTGGTTAAAAAATGCCAACGACTGGAACTTATCTCGTTCTAGATATTGGGGAATTCCGTTGCCAATTTGGAGAACTGAAGATAAAAAAGAAGAAGTTCTTATTGGTTCTGTTGAAGAATTATACAATGCGATCGAGAAATCTATCGAAGCAGGTTTTCAAAAAGAAAATCCGTTTAAAGGTTTTGAAATCGGAAACATGTCTGAGTCAAACTATGATTTAATCGATTTACACAAAAATGTAGTTGATGAAATTACGTTAGTTTCGGCTTCAGGAAAACCAATGAAACGCGAAAGTGATTTAATTGATGTTTGGTTCGATTCTGGAGCAATGCCGTATGCACAATGGCATTATCCTTTTGAAAACAAAGACAAAATCGACGAGAACAAAGATTTTCCTGCAAATTTCATTGCAGAAGGTGTCGATCAGACTCGTGGATGGTTTTACACGCTGCACGCAATCGGAACTTTAGTTTTTGATAAAGTAGCTTATAAAAATGTAGTTTCGAATGGTTTGGTTCTGGATAAAAACGGACAAAAAATGTCGAAACGTTTAGGAAACGCGACAGATCCTTTTGAAACAATTGCAGAATACGGTCCTGATGCCACACGTTGGTACATGATCTCAAACGCAAATCCGTGGGATAACTTAAAATTTGATATTGAGGGAATTGCTGAGGTGCGTCGTAAATTCTTCGGAACATTATACAACACTTATTCATTCTTTTCGTTATATGCCAATATCGATGGGTTTAAATACGCTGAAGCGGAAATTCCGTTAAACGAAAGACCTGAAATCGATCAATGGATTATATCTGAATTACACACGTTAATAAAATTTGTTGACGAATGTTATGAAGATTATGAGCCAACAAAAGCAGCAAGAGCGATTTCCGACTTTGTTCAGGAAAACTTAAGTAACTGGTACGTTCGTTTATGTCGTCGTCGCTTCTGGAAAGGCGAATATGCTCACGATAAAATTGCAGCTTATCAAACGCTTTATACTTGTTTGTTAACGATCAGTAAATTAAGCGCTCCAATCGCTCCTTTTTTCATGGATAAATTGTACCGCGATTTAACAAGTTCGACGCAAACTGAGCAATATAGCAGTGTTCACTTGGCAGAATTCCCAAAATTTGTCGAAAACTTTGTTAATAAAACGTTGGAAAGCAAAATGCAGAAAGCGCAAACTATCTCATCTTTGGTTCTTTCACTGCGTAAAAAGGAAATGATAAAAGTGCGTCAACCTTTGCAAAAGGTAATGATTCCGGTACTTGACGAGAATCAAAGAGCTGAAATTCTAGCTATTTCTGACTTAGTAAAGGCAGAGGTAAATGTAAAAGAAATCCTGCTTTTAGATGATGATTCAGGAATTTTGGTAAAACAGATTAAACCTAATTTTAAAGCTTTAGGACCCCGTTTTGGAAAAGATATGGGATTGATTTCTAAGGAGATACAAGCTTTTTCTGCAGATCAGATCAATGAATTGGACAAGCAGGGAACGCTAGATATTGTTATTGCTGGAAATAACGTAACTTTATCATTAGAAGATGTCGAAATAACATCTCAGGATATCGAAGGATGGCTGGTTGCAAATTCAAACGGAATTACAGTTGCGCTTGATATTACAATCTCTGAAGAATTGAAAAACGAAGGAATCGCGAGAGAATTAGTAAACAGAATTCAGAATATCCGTAAAGATTCAGGATTTGAAGTTACTGATAAAATTAAAGTTCAAATACAAAGAAGCGGTCTTTTAGAAGAAGCAATTCTTAAAAATGAAGACTATATTAAGTCTGAGACATTAACAGACGATTTGGTTTTTGTAGACGCTTTAGAAAACGGCACAGAAATTGAGTTTGATGATATTAAAACAGTGATATTAATTTCAAAATAATAGAAATACCATGATAGATGAAATTACAAGATACTCTGACGCTGATTTAGCAGAGTTCAAAGAAATAATTCAAAATAAAATACAAAAAGCACAAGCCGATCTGGATTTAATAAAAAGTGCTTACATGAATGATTTGAATAACGGAACTGATGATACTTCACCAACTTTTAAAGCATTTGAAGAAGGAAGTGAAACAATGTCCAAAGAAGCGAACTCGCAGTTGGCTATCAGACAGGAAAAATTCATCCGTGACCTTAAAAATGCTTTATTCCGTGTAGAAAATAAAACATACGGTATTTGTAAAGTAACAGGTAAACTGATCAGCAAAGAAAGGCTGAAAATTGTACCTCATGCAACAATGAGTATCGAAGCAAAAAATCTACAACGATAATATATAAGAACGCTCCTTTTAGGGGCGTTTTTTGTTTTTATATAAAAAGCAAAATTGCTTTTGGGAGAAAGTCTGCCTTGAAAAAAGAGATCAGACTTTGTTTAATTCGTTTTAATATGAAAGAATTAACGTTTCGTAATGAGGGTTTTTTTTGATTAAATTGTTACTTTTGCGCATCAAAAAATCATAAAATGTCATTACGAAAAGCGTATTTCCTCATATTTTTAGTTTTACTTGTTGATCAGATCTCGAAAATCTACGTAAAAACCAATTTTATTTTAGGCGAAGAAGTTGAAGTTTTTAATTGGTTTAGAATCCATTTCATTGAAAACGAAGGAATGGCATGGGGAACAAAAATTCCTGGCGAATACGGAAAATTAATTTTAACCGTTTTCAGAATTTTTGCAGTTTTTGGAATCGGGTATTGGCTGGCAGATTCTATTAAAAAACGCCACTCAACTTATTTGATTGTTTCTATTGCATTGATTTTTGCCGGAGCTGCCGGAAACATTTTAGATTCTGTTTTTTACGGAGTTATTTTTGATGACAGCACAAATAATTTAGCAACACTTTTTTCTCCACAACCATATGGAACATGGTTTCATGGTTTAGTAGTCGATATGTTTTATTTTCCAATCTGGGAAGGAAATCTTCCAGCCTGGCTGCCATTTTTTGGAGGTAAACACTTTATGTTTTTTAATGCTATTTTTAATGTTGCCGATATGGCGATTTCTACAGGAGTAGGTATTTTGCTTATTTTCAATAAAAGAGCATTTCCAAAAAATTAAATTTCAAAAAAATCAAATTCCAAATTCCAAAATTTGAAGTATTAATTAAATACAGATATTGGGATTTGGAATTTTTATTATTGGATTTTGTGTTTACTACATAGTTGTTGGAATTTGGAATTTGATTTTTTTGGGATTTGTTTTTAATATTAATATCCTATTTTTACAATACTAAAACCAAACTTATGCAAAGTCCGTCTTTCTCTATATATGATGCATCAGCCGGTTCGGGAAAGACCTATACTTTGGTTAGAGAATATCTGAAAATTATCCTTTCATCCCCAAAAAATGACGCTTATCGTAATATTCTGGCAATAACTTTTACGAATAAGGCGGTTCACGAAATGAAAAGCCGTATTGTTGGCAGTTTGTCTGAATTTACAAAAGATACACCTTCGGCGAAAGCCATGGATTTAATGGAAGATTTGTCTCGTGAAACAGGACTTTCTATAATTAAAATCAAAACAAAATCTCAAAATATTATAAAGCACTTAATTCATAATTATGCTGCTTTTGATATTTCTACCATAGATAAATTTACGCATAAGGTAATTCGTGCTTTTGCGCATGATCTTAATTTGCCAATGACTTTTGAGGTTACTTTGGATACCGAAAATTTATTGGTAGAAGCTGTAGATGCAATTATTGCTCAAGCTGGTCAGGATGAAACGCTGACAACATTATTGATAGATTTTACGATGGAAAAAACCGACGATGATAAAAGTTGGGATGTTTCGCGTGAAATTCTTGAAACAGGAAGATTAGTTCTCAATGAAAATAATCGAAATGAAATTTCTCATTTTCACGATACTTCAATTGAAGAATTTGTTGCCATCAAAAAGAAAATGTCGGTTTTATGTGGCGATTTAGAAAAAGAAAATGCTGATTATGCTTTAGAACTTCTTTTGTTAATTGAAAAAAACGGAATTGATTTGAAATCATTTTCGAGAGGAACTTTTCCAAATCATTTAGAAAGTATTCGTGATGGAAAATTTAATCCGAGAAATAAAACGTTTCATGAGTTTGATGATATTGCCATTAATAAAACAGCCAAAGACAGAACATTAATTGAAAATATAATTCCCGAGTTGCTTCAATCTCTGGATAAGGTTTATAAAAACTTCGAAAAAAGAGATTTTTATAAAGCATTCTTAAAAAATATTACGCCACTTTCATTGCTAAATACCGTTAGTAATGAACTGGCCAAAATACAATCAGAACAAAATATTTTATCAATTTCAGAATTCAATGCCATAATTCATCGCGAAATACAAAATCAGCCAGCGCCTTTTATTTATGAGCGTTTGGGGGAGCGTTATCGTCATTTTTTTATAGATGAATTTCAGGATACTTCAGAGATGCAATGGCAAAATTTAATTCCGTTAATTGATAATGCACTTTCTGGTCAGGATGATTTAGGAAACAAAGGAACTTTAATGATTGTTGGAGATCCCAAACAATCAATCTATCGCTGGCGCGGAGGAAAAGCAGAACAGTTTATTGAATTAAGTAAAGATGCAAACCCTTTCAATAATCCGGATAAGTTAATCAAACATTTAGATACAAATTACCGAAGTTATAGTGAAGTAATTGATTTTAATAATGCTTTTTTTAAATTGATTTCGACTGAATTTTCTAACGAAGATTATAAGGATTTGTACGAGAATCATAGTTTTCAGAATTCAAATTCTAAAAAAGGCGGTTACGTAAATATTTCTTTTCTTCCAATAATTGAAAAAAGTGATTTTGGAGATGAAGAAGATATTGTTGAAAAATCAGATTTGTATGTTCTGGCAACTTTAAACACAATTCAGAATGTTCTTCGTGAAGGTTTTGAATATCGGGATATTGTGATTTTGACCCGAAAAAGAGATCAGGGAATTGCGATTGCAAATTATTTAACAGAACAAAATATTCCGCTTTTGTCATCAGAAACGTTGATGATTCAAAATGCGACAGAAGTTCGTTTGATTGTTCATCTGCTAAAATATCTTAACAATAGTATCGATCTGGAGGCAAAAGCTAACTTCCTGCATTTTTTAGGAAATACAAAAGAAATTGAAATGCCAATTCATGATTTTATCGCACAGGGAATGGCTCAAAGATTTGAAAATGATTTCGAAAAATGGCTTTTATCGTTTGATGTTTCGCTTTCATTTGAAGATATTCGAAAAAAATCGTTGTACGAAGCTGTAGAGATTATCATTTCTAAATTTGTTCTTCCTTCAGAAGGAAATGCTTATGTGCAATATTTTCTGGATATTGTTTTGGAACGTGATATTCGAAACCAAGCCGGAATTGCTGATTTTCTGAGTTATTGGGATAAAAATGCACACAAATTCAGTATCCCATCTCCGGAAGGAAATAACGCTGTTCGAATTATGACTATCCATAAATCAAAAGGTTTGGAGTTCCCTGTCGTAATTATGCCTTTTGCAGAAGAAGATTATAGTAGAAAACCCAAAGATAAATTATGGCTTGATGCCGAAGATGCTGATTTAGGCATTCCAAAAGCTTTGATCGACAATAGCAGTGCGGTTGAAGGTTTTGGCGAAAGTGCTTCGGCGGTTTTTAATCTGAAAAAACAAGAAGAATTACTGGATAATATTAATGTCTTGTACGTAGCGTTAACTCGTGCCGAGGAGCAATTATATGTAATATCCCAATCCTTAAACGAGAAAAAAGATGGAGAATATCCAAATAATATGGCTTCTTTCTTTATTAAATATTTGATGCACAAAGGAGTTTATGACTCAGAAAAATTAGAATACGAATTTGGAGATAAAAAAAGACTTTCTATTTCAGGTGAAGTACTGAATTTGGTTAAAACTATTCCTGTTGTTTCAGAAGTTTTAAATCCGAAAAATATAAAAATTGCGCAAAGAGAATCTTTAATGTGGGGAACGCATCAGCAGGAAGCTATATCTTATGGAAATATAGTTCATGAGATTTTAGCTTTTATAAAAGATAAATCAGATGTTGATTTGGCAGTGACAAAAGCATTAGAGAATGGTTTGATAAATTTTGATCAGGCCGAAAAAGTCCTGCAGACACTTCTGGAAATAGTAAATCACCCTGAATTGAATATTTGTTTTGATGGAAAAAATAACATTCTGAACGAACAGACAATCGTACAAAAAGAAGGGAAGATTTTAAAGCCGGACCGAATCGTTTTAACCCAAAACAAAGAAGCATATTTGTTGGATTATAAAACCGGAGCAATAAATTCAAAATACACACAGCAAATTCAAGAATACCAGGATGCAATTGAGGATTTAGGATACAAAGTGTTAAAAAGGGCATTAGTGTACATCGGAACCGAAATCGATGTGGTAAATTTGTGATAAAATTAATCAGGTGTTAAGAGTTTAATGAGGTTAACTTGTTAATTTTTAACATATTAAATATATTAAAATGTACGGTAAAATTAAAGAGTATCTGCAAAGTGAGCTGCAGACAATTGAAGAAAACGGGATTTTCAAAAAAGAAAGAATTATAACGTCTGCACAAGATGCAGAAATTACAATTTCGACAGGAGAAAAAGTTTTGAATTTTTGTGCCAATAATTATTTAGGACTTTCTTCGCATCCGGATGTTGTTCAGGCTGCAAAAGATGCGATGGATACACATGGATTTGGAATGTCGTCTGTACGTTTTATATGCGGTACACAGGATATTCATAAAACATTGGAAAAAAAGATTGCAGAATTTTATGGTACCGAAGATACGATTCTATATGCAGCAGCATTTGATGCTAACGGTGGGGTTTTTGAACCTTTATTGGGAGAAAACGACGCCATTATTTCAGATAGTTTAAATCATGCTTCTATTATAGATGGTGTACGCTTGTGTAAAGCAGCCCGATATCGTTATGAAAATAGCAATATGGAAGATTTGGAACAACAATTAATTAAAGCCAATGAAGCTGGTGCCCGTTTTAAATTAATTGTTACCGACGGTGTTTTCTCAATGGATGGTCTTGTGGCGCCTTTGGATAAAATTTGCGATTTGGCAGATAAATATGATGCAATGGTAATGGTTGATGAATGCCACGCTGCCGGATTTATTGGTGCAACAGGAAAAGGAACTCTTGAAGCAAAAGGTGTAATGGGCAGAGTTGATATTATTACTGGTACTCTAGGTAAAGCATTAGGTGGTGCGATGGGAGGATACACTACTGCGAAGAAAGAAATTATCGAATTGCTACGTCAGCGCTCACGTCCTTATTTGTTTTCAAATTCACTTGCTCCGGCAATTGTTGGAGCTTCAATTAAAGTTTTTGAGCTACTAGAGAAAGATACTTCCTTAAGAGATAAATTAGAATGGAATACCAATTATTTCAAAGAAGGTATGAAGAAAGCCGGTTTTGATATTATAGATGGTGATTCTGCCATAGTACCTGTAATGTTATATGATGCAAAGTTGTCACAGACAATGGCTAATGAGCTTTTGAAAGAAGGAGTTTATGTAATTGGGTTTTTCTTTCCGGTTGTTCCTAAAGATAAAGCGAGAATTAGAGTTCAATTATCGGCGGCTCATACTAAAGAACATTTGGAAAAAGCAATAAATGCTTTTATATCAGTAGGAAAAATGTTAAAAGTTATATAATTCCCATTTTAAATAATTTTTGTAGGTTTTTTTTAACATTTCATTTTGTATTTAAAAAATTTGGTGTTACTTTTGTCTGTAATTAACTAAATTGTAATTAAAAAAATTAAGTATGAAACATCTTAACAAACTTTTAGTTGCTGTGATGATGGTGATGGGGTTAACTTCTCACGCGCAAGACAGTAACAATCCATGGGCTATCTCTTTTGGAGTTAATGCCGTAGACACTAGAACCAGTGCTGGTGGTGGAAGTGGATTCTTTGATCAACATTTTTCGCAGCCATTTGCTGTAAAAGACAACTGGAATATCCTTCCTTCTTTATCTTACATTGGTGTGTCTAGATACGTAGGAAGTGGTTTCTCTGTAGGTTTACAAGGGTCAGTAAACAAAATTGATAAAGCAGTTTACTTTAGACCAACTGCTCCTGGGCATGATGGAAGAGGTAATGTTGTTACTAATCCTGGTGATTTAATGTATTATGGAATTGATGCTACTATCAAATATAGCTTCCAGGAATTAATCAAATCTAAAGTAATCGATCCTTCGTTATCTATTGGTGGAGGTTATACTTTCTTAGGAGATGATAGTTTTGGAACTGTAAATCCAGGTGCTGGAATTACTTTTTGGTTTACTGACGCTATTGGTTTAGAGCTTGCTACTAAATATAAATGGGCAGTTTCTCCAAGTGATCCTCCAGGAAGAAATGACTATAATGGAGAAATTGACACTCCATCTCATTTCCAACACACTGCAGGTCTTATCTTCAAATTCGGAGGTAAAGATACTGACGGAGACGGAATCTACGACAAAGATGATGCTTGTCCAGATGTTGCAGGTTTAAAACAATTCAACGGATGTCCTGATACTGACGGAGACGGAATCGTTGACGCTAGTGATGCTTGTCCAGATGTATTTGGTTTAGCTGCATTAAACGGATGTCCTGATACTGACGGAGACGGAATTGCTGATAAAGATGATGCTTGTCCAGATGTTGCTGGTTTAGCTGCTTTAAAAGGTTGTCCAGATGCTGACGGTGATGGTATCGCTGACAAAGATGACAAATGTCCTACTGTTGCTGGTCCTAAAGAAAATGGTGGTTGTCCTTTCTTAGACGCTGATAAAGATGGTGTTTTAGACAAAGATGATGATTGTCCTACAGTTTACGGTCCTGCTTCTAACAGAGGTTGTCCAGAAGTTACTTCTGAAGCTTTAGAAGATCTTAAAGTTCAAGCTAGAGCAATCTACTTCAACTCAGGTAAAGCTACTTTCAAAACAGGAGACAAAGAAACTCCAGCTAGATTAGATGCTATCAAAGAAATTCTTAAAAACTATCCAAACGCGAAATTCTCTATTGAAGGTCACACAGATAGCGATGGTTCTGATAAATTGAACCAAAAACTTTCTGAAGAGAGAGCTGCTGCTGTTATGAACGCTTTGATCGAAAGAGGAGTAAATGTTGATAACTTAGTATCTAAAGGTTTCGGTGAGTCTCAACCAGTTGCAAGTAACAAAACTGCTGCAGGTAAAGCACAAAACAGAAGAACTGAAATTAGACACATTGGTTCTAAATACCAAGGTAAACTATAATTTACTTTGTAAATAATGTAGAAAAGCCATTCTTAATTGAATGGCTTTTTTTATTTTTATCAAATGATAAATTCTTCTTTTCTCGAAAAAATAGCTAATGTTATAATTCAGAACTATTCGGCTAAATTGGCGGAAACTACTATTATTCTCCCAAATAAAAGAGCAAAAGTTTTTTTAATAGAAGCTCTCAAAAAAGAAACTAAGCACACCATTCTTTCTCCTGAAATTATTAGTATTGAAGAATTTGTTCAGGATGTGGCATCAATCAGATCTGTTGACTCTATTGAGCTTTTGTTTGAGTTTTATGAAGTTTATCTTTCTGTAACAGAAAAACAAAATCAACAGTCGTTTGAATTGTTTGCTAATTGGGCCAAAACTCTTTTACAGGATTTTAATGAAATCGATCGTTATTTATTAGAGCCATCTCATGTTTTATCTTACCTGAAAGATATTGAAGACATTAAAAAATGGGGAATCGAAGTTGAAAATAAAACTAAGCTTTTAGAAAATTACATTGATTTCTGGAAACTTCTTCCGCTTTATTACAATTCATTGTATGATCATTTATTAAATAAAGCAATTGGTTATCAAGGTTTAATTTATCGCGAAGCAGTTAATAATCTAAATCATTTTTCGAATACTATTTCAAATCGTGTTTTTGTATTTGCGGGTTTTAATGCTTTGAATGCAGCTGAAGAAAAAATTGTACAGCATCTTTTGGCTCTTGATCAGGCTAAAATTTATTGGGATGCTGATCAAACTTTTTTAAATGATCCATATCATGATGCTGGTTTATTTGTAAGACGTTTTAAAGAGAACTGGAAATATTATAAATCAAATCCTTTTGAGTGGATTGTAGATGATTTTTCTCAATCTAAAAACATTCAGGTAATTGGAACTCCCAAGACTATTGGGCAGGCTAAATTGGCTGGTAATATTATAGATAGCATAATAAAGAAAATGCCAGAAACATCTCTTGATAAAGTTGCAATTGTTTTAGGTGAAGAAAATTTATTAATGCCGGTTTTGTATGCTTTGCCATCTTCGGTTGGAGCATTAAATATAACAATGGGTTATTCGGGTAAAAATAATCCATCGCAAATATTAATTGCAAAATTGTTTAAGATGCATACTAATGCGCTTTCCAGAAAAGGGGAGAGCTATGTGTTTTATTATAAAGATGTACTTGATGTTTTAACACATCCATTGGTTGAGCCTTATGCAAATGCAAACAATTTAGTAAAGATTATTAAAGAGAATAATTACACTTTTATAACCCATAGCAGACTTATTGAACTTGGATCTAACTCTACGGCTTTATTTCAGCTATTGTTTCAAAAATGGGAAAGTGGTGCAGTTGCTGTTTTGGAGAATATTTCGGCACTTTTGCTTTTGATAAAAGAAAATTTTAGCAACGATAATGAAGAAGAGAAAATTGCTAAAGCTTTTGTTTATGCAATCTTTAAGGTAATCAACAAATTGATTAATTATTATTCTAAACATCACCATATTGATAATATTGATACTTTGTATGCCATTTACAAACAAGTTATAGACGTTGCAGAGGTTTCTTTTGAAGGAGAACCTCTTCGGGGACTGCAGATTATGGGGGTTCTGGAAAGTCGTGTTTTAGATTTCGATACAGTTATCGTAACTTCTATGAACGAAGGGAAATTTCCTGCCGGGAAATCCCAAAATTCATTTATTCCATATGATGTCAAGAAAGAGTTAGGTTTGCCAACATTTAAAGAAAAAGACGCTATTTATACTTATCATTTTTACCATTTATTGCAAAGAGCCAAAAATATTTATTTGATATATAATACCGAAAATGATGGTTTGGATGCCGGTGAGCGCAGTCGTTTTATCACGCAATTAGAGGTTGAAAAACAATCGAAGCACCAACTGACTTTTGATATTTATAATCCGGCTTTGCCTACAACGGCATATCAACTGATGGTGGTTCCGAAGTCGGAGGCAGTGATGGAGCGTTTAAAAGAAATTGCATTGACGGGTTTTTCTCCTTCGGCTTTAACAAGTTATATTCGAAATCCGATTGATTTCTATTTTCAAAAAATTCTGCGGATTCGGGAAGTCGAAGAAGTTGAAGAAAATATTGCGCTAAATACCCTTGGAACTATAATTCACGAGACTTTAAAAACATTGTATGAGCCATTTATTGGTAAATTTATTTCAGAGAGCGATATTTCAAATTGCTTTAAATTATTGGATAATGAAGTTTTAAAGCAGTTCAAATTAGTTTATAAAGAAGGTGAAATTAAAAAAGGCCGTAATCTTCTGGCTTTTGAAGTTGCAAAACGAAATGTTTCTAATTTTCTGAAAATGGAATTAGAATCAATTCAAAATGGAGATGCCGTTCAGATTATTGCTTTAGAACAAACTTTTGGTCGTGAATTCAATCATCCGAGTTTGCCTTTCCCGGTTTTAATTAAAGGAAATGTCGATAGAATTGAATTGCGTAACGGAAAAATACGAATTATTGATTATAAGACCGGAAAAGTAGAAAAAACAAGCGTTATACTGAAATCGTGGAATGGATTGACAGAAGAGCTTAAAAACGACAAAATTATCCAGGTTTTGGCTTATGCGTTTATGTTTGAAAATGAAATGAAAGATATTCCGATTGAAGTTGGAATTATTTCGTTTAAAAATCTAAAATCCGGATTTCTTCCTTTTGGTTTTAAGGAAGATAAAGAACTTATTATTACAATAACTCCGGAAATTCTCAATAATTATTTAGAACAAATAGCTTTGCTTTTAAACGAGATTTTTGATATTGACATTCCTTTCGAAGAAAAAATCCTTTAAACAGTTTATGAAATTATTGACTGTATTAATAACAAAAGGCTGTTTCAATAGCATTTGAACAGCCTTTTTTGATTTTATTTATTGAAAAAATCAGACAGTACAATTTCTAACTCTTCCTTATTTTCGATATGACTCATGTGCCCGTCTTCAAAAGAAACAAGTTCTACGGTTGTATCTTCGATTTGGGCAAGGCTTTCCTCATAATTTAGAACGGGATCTTTCTTGCCTAAAACGAGTAAAACCGGAAAAAGATTTTTTTGTAAAAGAGTCTCTCTGTCTTTTCTTATTTTCATTCCTTCAAGCGAAGCTACAATTCCTTGCAAAGGCGTTTTTAAAGCTTGTACTTTTGCTTTTTCAATTTCAGAAGCAAAACGCGTTCTGTTGTTTTCACTGAATAAATTTGCAATTGCAAGGCTAACAAAATTTACATAATTCTGTTTTACCGCTTTAATGGCCCGTGTTCTGTTTAATTTTTTCTCGGTGCTGTCTTCTTTCGAAGTAGAATTCAATAAAACCAATTTCTGAATCTTATCCGGGTATAATTCGGCGAAAGCCAAACCAACATAACCTCCCATAGAATGACCAACAATAATAGCTTTTTCAATACTTAAATGTTCAAAAACCAGGTTAACAGCATTTGCATTTTCTTCCATTTCATGTACATAACCAAGACATTCTGTTTCGCCATGGCCTAATAAATCGATAGTAATTACACGATGTTTTTTTGAGAAAAGAGCAACATAATCCTGCCACATTTTTTTGTTTTCCAAAAAGCCGTGAAGAAATATAATTGCTGTTCCTTCGCCAGAATCAGTAAAGGAAATTTTGGTGTTTTTATATAGGATATTTTTCAAAATGATAATTTAAATTTTAAAGTACAAATATAAGAAAGCACAGGCTGTATAAGAAACATATGTGCTTTTGAGTTAATATTTATTCGATAGTGATATCATTTTTATTATAGTAGAAATTGTTTTGAAATAAAAAAACGGCTTTCAGAAATGAAAGCCGTTTGTAAATAAGATTAATTTAAAAGCGATTATCGCCATCCAAAAGATTTCCGATTCCGCCTAGCAAGCTTCCTTCGTCACGGCCATTTCCACCTGATCTTGGAGCCGATGCAATGATTCTGTCTGCTAATCTGCTAAATGGTAAAGATTGGATGTAAACAGTGCCAGGACCTTTTAAGGTTGCATAAAACAAACCTTCTCCTCCAAAGATAGAGTTTTTGATTCCACCTATAAATTCAATGTCATAATCGACATCTTTGGTAAAACCAATAATACAACCCGTATCTACTTTTAAGACTTCACCTGCCGCTAGTTCTTTTTTTGCCATTGTTCCGCCAGAATGAACAAAAGCCATTCCGTCTCCTTCTATTTTTTGCATAATGAAACCTTCTCCACCAAATAATCCGCGTCCTAATTTCTGAGAGAATTCTATTCCGACAGAAACGCCTTTGGCAGCACATAAAAAGGAACTTTTTTGACAGATAAATTTACCTTGAAATTGAGTTAAATCAATCGGAAGGATTTTTCCGGGATATGGGGATGCAAACGAAACTTTACTTTTGCTGTTTCCTTGATTTAAAAAAGCCGTCATAAACAAACTTTCACCAGTAAGAACTCTTTTACCTGCGTTTAAAAGTTTGCCAAACAAACCTGAACTTTGTTGTTGAGAACCGTCTCCAAATATAGTTTCCATCTGGATGTTGTTTTCCATCATCATAAAGCTCCCAGCCTCGGCAATTACAATTTCCTGCGGGTCTAGTTCAATTTCAACGTACTGCATTTCTTCTCCAAAAATCTGATAATCTATTTCGTGCGCTTGCATAATTTCTAATTTTTTGTTTTTAAAATTAGACTAATAATACTGTAGAATGTTACAATATTTGAGAGACTTCAGCTGTTTTTAAGTACATTAAATGATTTTGTTATTTTAAATTAGTCTTAATTATATTTTTTATTGCTTTAAATTCTATATTTTTGCACCATTATTATATTTTATCAGAATGGCATTAGTTAGTGATTTGACCACCAAAGTATTATTTGAAACCGAAAAAGGATACAGTTATCAATGTGATTTGACTAATAGTATAATTATCAATTTTGTTGATACAGTGTCAAGCTATAAAATTCATGATTTTTTGATTTTTCAAAGAAAGGTTAATAGCGTTGACATTCTCAATATGCTTTATGACTTGTCTGATCAGTCAGATGCACAATTGATTGAAACTACCAAAAGAAATTTTTCCAGAAATCTTACGATCTGCGAAATAGTGCAGTTGAGAGATTTATTAAACGGAACTAAATTTACCCTTACTTTACATTCGTTGCTTTGTAATACTGTCAACGTCGAGCTTATTTAGATTCTTACTTAGATTAAATCCAAATTTTCAGGTATTTACAGTTATCGTCTTTAATTTTGTAATTTTACATGTATAAAAATTGAAGATTATGAAAGATTTACTAAGAACAAGTACTTCATTAGTTGAAGGAATAGAAAATATATTGAATTTACAAGCAAAAATAGAAAGTGACGCTTCTAATAAATATTTAGCTATGGCTGCATGGCTGGATAGAAATGGTTATGCCAATACAGCATCGTACTTGTATAAGCAGGCTGAAGAAGAGAGAGAACATTTTCTGAAAATTTTTAAATTCATTACAGATATGGGAGGGATTGCAATTACACCATCTGTTCCAGAAGTACAGCAAGAATTTGCTTCTTTTAGGGAAGTATTTGAAATTGCTTTGCAAAACGAAATTGCAGTTACTCAGGCAATCAATAAAGTAATTGCAAAATGTAGAGCTGAGAATGATTATGCTACAGAAGATTTTATGATGTGGTATGTAGCTGAGCAAAGAGAAGAAGAGAAGAACGCAAGAAGAGCTTTAGAGCTTTTTGAATTGATCAACGGAAACGAAGCTGACGGCAAATTTCAATTGGATCTTCAAATTTCAAAAATCGGATAAATAAAGATTTATAAAATTAAAAGCCCTTAATATTTATTAAGGGCTTTTTGATTTTTATGATTTTAAAAATGAATTAATATCCGAGAAATATTTATCTCTTGCATCGAGCCATCCGTAATGTTTAGAATGCTCCAATAAAATAAGTTTCGAATTTGGATACACTTTATGACCAATTTCTCCAATTTCATTGCTAATGATATCTTCTTTTCCCTGAATAATTAAAACCGGATTTTTGAAGCTTTTTAGCTTGTCTTTGCAGTCAAAATTCATTTTCTGCATATCAGACCATAACAAGCCATTTATTGTAGAATTTCCTTGTGTTAACCTTTCGGCAATTATGGAAACAAATTTCCGATCGTAAACATAAGCCGGAGCCATCGCTTTTCCGCGGCCCAGTCTTGCTTTGTAAGATGTGTCGCCTTTTTCGATTTTATCATTCCAGTAATCCAGAGAATCCTTTTCAGCTTTACTTAAACCGGCTTCAATTAAATTCGGACTTTTTAATAAAGTCAAATCTACGCCGCCAGATGATGATAAAATCAATTTATCGATACTATTTGGGTAAACAGTAGCATAATAAGAACCTAACATTCCGCCGAAAGAATGCCCCAGAATATTCCATTTTTTAATTTTAAGATGCTTTCTTAACGACTCAACATCATCAGCCATTATTTTCATCGAAATACTTTTAGAATCTAATTTTGAAAGTTTCGATTTTCCGGTACCCCTTTGATCGTAAATAATTGTTTGCTGATTTTCGCCCAAAGTTTTCGCCATATCTTCAAAACCATTGCTGTTCATTCCCGGACCGCCGTTTATAATTAAAAGCGGTTTGCCTTTCCCGAAAGTTTTGTAAAAGGTTTTGGTTCCATCAGCGTTAACTGCATAGCCTTCTGTTTGAGAAAAAATGTTTCCCAAAAAGAATAAAAAACCAAGTAAAAAAATATTTTTCATTGTGAATTAAGAATTCATCAAACTCTCGATTTCATCCACTTCAACCGGAATATTGCGCATAAGATTAAAAGGCTCTCCTTTTTCCTGAACCACAAGATTATCTTCTAAACGAATTCCGAAACCTTCAGCCGGAATATAAATTCCCGGTTCAACCGTAAAAACCATATTAGCTTTCATTGGTTCATGAAGTAATCCATAATCGTGCGTGTCAAGTCCCATGTGGTGAGAAGTTCCGTGCATGAAATATTTTTTGTAAGCTGGCCAATCAGGGTTTTCGTTCTGAACATCGGCTTTGTCAATTAAACCCAAACCAAGTAATTCTGAAGTCATGATTTTACCTACTTCAATATGATATTGTTTCCAAAGCGTTCCTGGAGCCAACATTTTTGTAGCTTCATTTTTAACTCTCAAAACCGCATTGTAAACCGCTTTTTGACGATCAGAAAATCTTCCCGAAACCGGAATCGTTCTCGTCATGTCGCTAGAATAATTTGCATATTCTGCAGCAACATCTAATAAAATTAAATCTCCGGCTTTACATTGCTGATTGTTTTCGATGTAATGCAAAACATTCGCATTGTTTCCCGAAGCAATAATTGGCGTATAAGCAAAACCTTTAGAACGATTGCGGATGAATTCGTGAGCCAATTCAGCTTCAATTTCATATTCCGTAACATTTGGTTTTACAAACGAAAGCAATCTGCGGAAACCTTTCTCGGTAATATCACAAGCTTGCTGAATCAAATCGATTTCTTCACTTTCTTTTACAGAACGAATACGTTGCAAAATCGGGTTGCTTTTTGCCACATTGTGTGCAGGATAACGTTCTTTCCACCATTTTACAAAACGAGCTTCGCGGGTTTCTGTTTCAACAGTTGCGCGGTAATGTTCGTTTGTATTGATGTACATAGTGTCGGCATACGTCATCATTTCGTTCAAAATTTTATGAAAATCCTGTAACCAATAAACAGTTCTGATTCCCGAAACCTGAAAAGCGCGTTCTTTAGTCAGTTTTTCACCTTCCCAAATTGCGATATGTTCGCTGGTTTCTTTCAGGAAAAGAATCTCTTTTTGATTTTCATAAGGCGCATCCGGAAACAAAAGCAAAATACTTTCTTCCTGATCTACACCGCTCAGATAAAAAATATCTCTGTGTTGAGCAAAAGGCAAAGTACTATCTGCACTAATTGGATAAATGTCATTTGAGTTGAAAACGGCAACACTGTTAGGTTTCATTTCTGCCGTGAATTTTCTGCGATTTTTTACAAAAAGAGCGCTGTTTATTTGATGATATTTCATAAAAATTGATTTTTGAACTTCGATTTTCAAAATTAGTGATTTTTGAAGATGTATCGCAAAATTGAATTATTAAAGTTTTCTTATTTGTTTTTGGTTTTTGCACGCAGATTTATGCGAATTGAAACAGATTTCCGTAGATTTTTATTAATGTAATCTTTTGTTTTCACAATCTTGTCATTCTGAGGAACGAAGAATCTCCGTAAGTAACTCGACAAAGATTGATAAACGCAAAGTTTGTCATTTCAACAACATTGAAAAATCTCAGCAACTTAGAATCTCAGAGTCTCAGAATCTTAATAATGGCGTGCCCCTCCGGGTCGGGCTTTCGGCTATATCTTTTACTCCGTTCCACTTCATAAAAGGATACCGCCTCAATCCCTCACGCGAACTTGGTTTTATTGAATTATTTTTGAACGGTAATTAATAGATTTATTAATAAAATATTTTACTTTAGCTATTTTTAAAAGGATTTTATTACTGCAAATTATATATAAAATGAGATTGTGGTACAATTGTTAAATTGATACAAAATTGAATGGAAGGAAACCAAACTTTAGGAGGAACAAGGCACAGTAACCCGCTTGCCAATGAAATGTCATATCCATTAACTCATGATGAATATCTTACATTACGTGATAATTTGGAGTTTTCTAAATTTAATAATTGGGAGGCCTTTTTATTAAGTACTTTAATAACTACAGTTATATCCCTTATTGTTATTTGTAGTACTGTCAATTTTTATATAAATGTTAAAGAAAAAGGAGTGTCAATGCAAAAAATTGATATGGGAAATTTAATAGTTATTATTGTATATAGTGCTATTACACTTGCTAGTTTGGTTTGTTTAATTGTTTCATTATGTAGTAAGAAGAAATCCAAATCAAGTCTCGAAAGATTAGATGTTAAAATTACAAATCATTTAGAAAACTCATGAAAAAAGCTGTAGCACTAATATTTGACCCAATAGTGGATGAGAAAAATTTTTCTGAATTTGAAGAGTTAATTAGAAGCAATTATATTTCCAAAAGGGCAAAGGATTTTGTTTTTATTTTGTCAGTTGATGAAAATGTAAAATCTAAAGAAATTCATGAATTTATATTGTCAAAATGTTCTTTTAGACCAAGTTTGCTAATTTGTAGAATGGAAAATTTTTATGGTAATTTTTCTGACAAAGAATTTGTCGAGTGGTTTAAAGTGCATTTTTCTCATATGGATTTAATAGAGTAATTACTTTATGTTTTTAATCTTTGTCTATACTAATACACTAATCCAAAAATCATTAAAAAATAAAAAAGCCGAAGTTCTCAAAACTTCGGCTTTTCTATAAATATATCTTTCGCAAAAAATTACTTTTTCTCACTCAATAACTTCTCTAATAAAGCAACTTTTTCTCTTTCAGCTTCAACCAATCTTTCATAAAGCTTTTCATTCTTATCAAATGCTTCAAGAAGTTTATCTAAAGGATTAAATGTGCAATTATTATTTTTTATAGAAGAAGAATCATTATGATAAGTATTCCCAATAATATTAAAAACAGCTTCTTCAGAAAAATTCTTTATAACATCGGCAGGAACTCCCAAAGCTTCGGCAATTGCTTTAAGTTTTTCGTCATCGACGCTTTCACTTCCTTCAATGATAGAGATAGATTGTTGTGTAGTGCCAATTGCAATCGCAAGTGCTTCTTGTTTCATATCTCTAAGCTCTCTGATTCGGCTTATGTTTCGCCCGATGTGTCTAGGTTTTGGTGCTGTGCTCATAGTTCAAAGATATTTAAAATTCTTTTACATTTTCGGTTTCTGTAGAAAACAAGTCTCGCTTTGTGGGATACATTTTGTAAATTGTTTCGCGAATTGCAAAAATACAACTTTTCTGACTATTCTGTAAACCAGACAGGTTTTTAAAATCTGTCTGGTTTAGTAAATTATTGCACAAAAAAATGACTATAAAAAAAGCAATCCCCAACGATCACAAAATCCTCACAGAAATAACCAAAAAATCAAAAGCATATTGGGGATATTCTGATGAGCAAATCAAAATCTGGTCTGAATTTTTAACGGTTTCAAAAGAATATGTCGAAACTAAATGGGTGTACAATTTAATTGTTGATGATAAAATTGTGGGCTATTATTCATTCTTCCACGAAAGTGAAAACACTATAAAACTGGATAATTTATTTGTTTTGCCTGATTTTATTGGTAAAGGATTCGGGAAAATGTTACTGAATGATTTTCTTGATCGAATGAAAAACAGCGATGCTCAGAAAGTAATTTTAAACTCAGAACCAAACGCTGAGGATTTTTATATTAAATTCGGATTTGTAAAAGTAGGGGAAATGGAAACTTCCATTAAAGATCGATATTTGCCGATAATGGAGTTAAAAATTAATAGAATTGGAGAAATAGAAAATGCATAATTCAGCTTTTAAATTAATAACAATCAAAGAAGTCAAATCGCAATATCCATTTTTATTGGATCATGAAGGTTTTGATTATTTTGATGAATGGGAAGATCAGGATTTCTTTTTAGTTTCAAATCAAGATATAAATTATGAAGGTGATTTCTATTTAGATCTTTATGAAGACAAAGAGAAAAAATGGCTTTCGGATCTATTAAATCTTCCATTAAAAGAAATTGAAAAAACAAGAATTGAAGGCATTTTAATAAACGGAAATTTCTCAACAAACGGAACAATCATAAATGCTGAAGGCGATTATGGCCCGTATGTTTTTATTAACGGAAATGTTACTTGTCAAAGTTTGCTGTTAGGAGGTTCGTATGTCGAAATAATGGGCGATGTAAAAGCCAAAGAAATGGTAATGACTTCGTATAATCATGGTAATTTTAAATGTTTGGGTACTATTGAAGCTCCGGTTTTTATAGTCGAAGATCATTATACAACTTTCGGAGGGCGAAAAAATGATTTGTTTTATTACAATGACAAAGAAAACGATTATGATTCTAAAAACGATTGTGAATACGACGAAGAATTTGATGAAGATAGTATCTCAATTGAATTACGCAAACATCTTGAAAATCCTTTTATCGCAACTTTTGAAGAATTAAAGCGTGAATTAGAAAGAGGTGAATTGGTTTTAAAGCAAAGTAATCCGCAGCCGAAAACATATGAATATTGGCAAAATAGAGTAACGTCGAATTACAGAGATTTAAAAGTGGTTCCACCTCAATTTAAAACTAAAGAATTATGTGAGTTGGCTTTGAATAATACATTTCATGCTTTATCATTTGTAAATGAGGAATTTATTACGGCTGAACTCTGTGAAAAATTAGTAGAGAAAGATGGTTTTGCAATTCAGAAAATACCAAGTCAGTTTATAACCCAGGAACTTTGTTTGAAAGCTGCAGAAAGCGGAACATTGATTTCGTTGATTCCGCATGATTTTTATTCGGAAGAACTGATTCTGACGACTTTCAAAAATGGTAAACACCAACCTGATATTAACTATGTTCCTTCTGAATTTATTACTGAAAGTTTATTAGAAGAATATGTGAAAATTGGCAAAGGATTATGGCTCGATAAAGCTTGTAAAGAAAATGGAAAAGATAAAATATCGATTTTAAAACGTGTTATTGACTCTGGAATAATAAATCTTGACGCGGTTTTTGGAAATCATTTTAGCAAAGAAGTTTTCGAATACGCGGCGTCTGTTTATGATAATGTTCAAAACGAAGCAGAGTGGAATAAATATGTTGAAAAGTACAAACAGAAGCTTGAACGTATTGGTTTGTAATCATAGTATTTGAAAAATGGATAACGAAAAGATTAAAATACTAAGAAGTAAAATTGCAGTTTCTTTAAATGTCGCTGTTGAGCTTCTTAAAAAGAATAATAATGATGTTTTATTATGTGAGCAGGAATTTCATGGTATTAATATCCAAACAATTTCTCAAAAAGCAGAATGTGATTACAAAACGGCGAACGAAAGTTATGCGTTGTGCAATTACGATATAGTAAAAGCGATTGAAAGGATTAATCAAAAACAAGTAATAATTACAACCGGAAATACAACAGATTCTAAAATTGGGTTTGTTTTATGGCCCGAAAACGCTGCAGGAGAATTCTATAAAACAACCAAAAGAAATGATGTCTTTATTCATACAGAGGATTTTGATATTATCCTAAAAGAGTTTCAATCTGTTTTTCCATTAAAAAATCCTTGGAATAATGATATTGAGGATAAATTTGATCCTGTTGGTAATAATTTTTTCGATAATAAAACCTGTAGAATTATCGTAGAAAAGATATCTCATATAAAAAACGATGATGAAAAAGTTCAGTTTTTCTTGAAAGAAGTAACAAACTGGCTAGACGACAAATTAACGTATGCTGATTATATAGTTGTTTACGGTAACTTGTAGAAAATGACACGCAAGATTTGCAATTAATTGTCCAATACTAAATTATGAAACAAAAAGTTGAAATCAGAAAAGTCGAAAAACAAGACTTAGATTTTGTTTACAAATCAATTTGCGAACTTGAAAATGAAGAATTAGATTTCAAAGTCTTCAAAGAAATATTTAATGAAAATATTTCAAATTCAAAAAATCTCTATTTGATAGCAGAAAATGAGAATGAAGGTTTGGGTTTTATTAGTTTTCACACACAAAATCTATTACATCACTGTGGTCGGGTTGGAGAAATTCAGGAATTTTTTATTCATAAAAGCCATCGTGGAAAAGGAATTGGAAGACAATTGATAGAGAAGATCATGCAATATGCAAATCAAAATAACCTGAAAAGTATCGAAGTTACCACAAATCGCCGAAGAGTTGAGAACGTGTTGATTTATGAAAATCTTGGTTTTACTTTATCACATAATAAGTTTACGATTTATAAATAGCTTTCCAGCTATGAAAGTTTGAACATAAAAAAACTGCTATTTTGTTGGTAGCAGTTTTAATAAATAGATAATTATGTTGTTATCATGGTAGGTATTCCATACAGATACTATTTGTTGCTGTTCTGTACAAATACCAGCCACATATGTTTCTTCCATAATAAGAAACTTCGTCACCGTTGCATAACGGATATGGCACGCAGTTTACAACTCCGCCATTAATTGATTTCAGTTCTTCTTTTGATAATTTTTGTGTCGACAATTTTTGTAAGTTTTTCATAAATAAGGTTTTTGGATTTTTCTGTTCTAGATATTATTTGAATAAAAATGGATAATTATGTTGTTATACTGCTCCATATTCCATACAAGTACTACCTGTTGGTGTTTTGTATAAATACCAGCCACATGAATTTATTACATAAAAAGTGGCTTCCTGACCGTTACATAATGGCCATGGTATACAGGGTGCATTATTACCGGCGTTAATTGATTTCAATTCTTCTTTTGATAATTTTTGTGTTGACAATTTTTGTAAGTTTTTCATAAATAATGTTTTTTGGATTTTTCTGTTCTGTAAGTTTTTGGATACTACTTGATAAAAATACTAATTATTTTTTCTAAATAAATACTTACAAAAAGAAACATTTAGATTCTGATTGATTTTTCAAAAATCTTTAATATTTTTCTTTTTTTAACTTAAAATAACAGTAAATTCTTTCTTTTTTGTGTTTTTAATGCAATTGTTGATTTTGAAAATAAGTAAAAAAACTTGTGAATCTTACTTGAAGCAAATTGGATTAAAGTTTAATATTGTAAACTAATAATTGCTTCAGGAAAAGATGAAAGAATTAAATCCGAAAATAAAACATCATTTAATAGTTGGTTCGCTAATTGGTCTCTGGTTATTTGTTTTTGCTTTCATCATAAAACCTTTTGACGATGGAACTATAAATCTAAGAGCTTGGTTTCTAATAAGTTTTGGTTTTAGTATAATGGCGTTTTTATGTTATGGTATTCTTGCTGTTCTTCAAAATAGGATTTACAAGAAAATCTCAAAATGGAATCTTAGTTTAGAAATTGGAAGTATTGTTTTGTTTTTTCTTATTTATCTCTTTGGAATCTATGCCTTTTATAAAAGCCCGATTTTAAAAGGAGGTTATAGTTTTTATGAGTTTTTCTCTATCATTTTTATTAAAGTTGCTTTGATTTTAACTCCCGTAGTTATTCTGGCAAGAAGATATTTAATCAAACTCATTCCTGTAAAAGATGACATACTCACTTTTATTGGAGAAAACAAATTAGACATTTTAAAAGTCCAAAAAGCTGATTTAGTTTGCATTTCAAATGCTCAAAATTATGTGGAGATTTTTTATATCGAAAACGAAAAATTGCATTCAAAACTAATTCGTTCTTCACTCAAAAAAATTCTCGAAGATTTTACTTTTTTAATCCAAATCCATCGTTCTCATTTAATAAATCCGATTCATTTTAAGTCCTGGAGAAATTCAAATACTGTTATTCTGACTCAAATGGAACTTCCGGTTTCTAAAAATTATAAAGAAAGTTTGTTGACTTTGTAATTTCGTACCTAAAACAATACGTTTCGTACCAAAGTCAATAATATTGGCATTTGCAGAAGTTTTTCATTCTAGTTTTGTTTCATCAATTTTAAAATAAATTATGAAAACAAAACACTTTTGTATGCTAGGATTACTATTTTTTGTAATAAGTTATTTGCTATTTTCTAAAGTTTTACCTGATTTTCAAAGTCCAATTGATTTTGCGCATTGGTTCAATTTAATTGGGGCCTGTTTTTTGTTCTCCTTTAATGATGTATTTCCTAAAAACAGATTAAATTCTATAGCTTCGTTTGTCACGGCTTTAGGGGTTGTTGCGCATATCGGACTTTGTACAATCGATTTCATAATGTCGAGTTACGGAACAAATGATCTTGCGCGAGAAGAATTAAGCCGGCATATTAGTAATGTACCATCAATTTTGTACCCTTTTGTAATTGTTGGTCCGTCTTTGCTTTTTATTGGTCTATCTCTTCATGCTTTGAATTTTATAATAACTAATGTAATAAGTTTTTTAATGGTTTTTCTTTCTTCGTTAGCAATAGGTTTCTCTTTTTTTATATTAAAAAATGGAGTTTATATGTTGTCGGGTTGTGTGGTTTTTGTTTTAGGATTGGTTTTTTTACTTAATAGAAAAGAAAGCCAAAACGAACAATTTGATAAATAATAAACTCAAAACAGAATCTCTATTTTTAATTTGTATTTTTGTTTGAAGGGAATAACTGAATTTAAATAAATTGAATAAAACTCTAAAATACCTAATCTCAATCTTTCTGGCTTTTGCTATGATTGCGAGCGATTGTACTTTAGGTTCTCAATCAAAATCAGCAGATTATTATCAATCTTCTTTTGTGATTTTAAGAAGAGAATTAGAGGGTAGAAATTCTCGTTTATACGTATTCAATAAATTTGTTTCCGGAATAAAAATTGCGTTTTCGATTCCTGTAACGTATCTGGAATTCAAACAACTTAGTAGTTTTCAAGTTGGGATTATCCAAAAAACTCAAAATCTTCTTCATCAAAATATAAGTTCATTTATAAGACAATCCGTTTTTGTAAACGAACTTATTACTTGCAATAATTTATATAAAAGTTTATACAGCGCTTAGTTTTTCTAAGTATTCATGCGCTTCAACGCATGTGATGATAAAATAATGTCTAATCATTTATCATTTTCAAAATGTATAAACACAAAAATAAAACACGTTTAGAACAATCTAAGCGACCGCTTCATTGGATAAAAAGAAAATTTATTGTTATAATAACCGCTTTTATGCTCGGAATGTCAAACGGAATGAATGTGCATGACGAAGTTCTGAAAGGAAATCAAAATTATACGGAACAGCATAAGAAGGATTAGTCTTCTTTGAGGTTCTAACGCATTTTTGTCATTTCGACCGAAGGGAGAAATCGCACTAGAAACTCGATAAAGATTGGCGACTTTGTTTGCGGAATTACTTGTGTGATTTCTCCCTTCGGTCGAAATGACAAGCTTGTGCGTAATTATATTGCGCATAAAAAACCTTTGTCAAAGTTTTAAACTTTGACAAAGGTTCTACGCATTTATTAAATTGGAATTTGGTCCCGATAGCTATCGGGATTAAAAAATTGAAATTTCTTAATCAACCCATTTATAATACCTCGCCCCAATCAAATTAGGAATTTCTTTTTCGATTCGATCCAAAACCCATTCGTTTTTAGGAGTTCTGATACTTTGTTTTTGCTCTTTTTTATGAAGGCTTTCATAAGTTTCAAAACCGATTTCGATGCTTTCTTCAAGATTTTCAAAAAGTTTGGTTTTTGCTAAAGCCGATTGCCAATTTGGTTGAATTGTTCCTTCAAAAACCTTTGATTTAGATCCGCTTCCATAAGCCAGAAATCCGAATTTTGTTCCGGTAACTTCTTTTTTAGTGTCATAATAATGTGCCAGAGTCGATAATAATCCCATGAAAATGGAACCAGTATAAAGATTGCCAATTAGCGATGAAGCCAATTCTGCAGGCTGTAGTTTCTCTGTTACAAATTTTTTGTACTCATCCGATTTTCCCACTTCTTTAATTTTATTCTGATAATCTGCAGGATCAATATTTTCTGCAATGATTTTGTCAGCATGATCTAAAGCATAAATTTCAGACAACATTCTGCGTCCCTGAAAAGAATATGGCAAGTGCATGATAATACTATTCCAGGTATTGTATAAAGTTTCTGTTGTATTTTTTAATTTCTTAAATGAAAAGTAAGCATTTCGCGTACGGTCCATATAACATTGATTCGAATATTGACCGTCAAAAACAGGCTGGTCTTTATGAACTTCAATTTCAGCTTCTAAATTATCAAACCACGGATCGTTGTTTCCGTTTTTTGTAATCGTTTCTTTTGATATAGTTCTGTAAGGTTTGAAAAAGTCAAAAACTCCTTTTGTACTTGTTGCCCAATTTTCATCAAAAGCAATAATTCTTGGGTTCGAAGTTACTAACATTGCCAATGCTCCGGCGCCTTGTGTATATTCTCCGGTTGAATTTAAATCGTATTTTGCAAAATCTGTCGTAACTACAATTGCCTTTTTTGTCGGATTCAGTTTTACAAAGTCAATGCAATTTTGCAAAGCGTCAACACCGCCAATACAGGCAAAAGTAAAATCGACAACATCGCATTCGGCAAGAGAATCTTCGCCAAATTTTTGTTCCATTAAATTAATTAAATAAGAACTGATAGGTTTTGAACTATCGATGGCGCTTTCGGTACCAACATAAATCCGGCTAATCTCTTTAAGGTTTATTTTGTGGTCAAGAATAAGTTTAGTTAAAGCATTTGCTCCAAAAACAACCGCATCCTGATGGACGTCCGGTAAAGTCATTTTAATTAATCCAAGACCTTTTTCTAGTTTTTCCGGTTCAATATTTCTGGCAACAGCCAAAGTTTTTATAGGTAAATGTATGTTGGCTACATCAAATGATATAGCGTCTATTCCTGTTTTCATTCTGATTTTTTTTGAAGCTGATAAAGGTAAAATTATGCAATGGAATGACCATTTTTTTCGGCTACAAAATTACGATGATGGAACACTTTTGAAGAAAATAAATTAAATGTTTGATTAAAATAGTAATTTCATAAAGTTTTATGAGAGTCAGGTAACGGCTATTACTGTTAAATAATTTCTGTAAAGCGTGCGTTTTTAGATTTTTATAATAAAATTATTTGATATTAAGTATTTTTTATACGTAAAAATACGTATTACGTAGTCTATTTTAAAATCATTATAAATAACAACGAAATGGTTGTAGTTCTTTGTTAATTGACTTATTTTTGTCTAATTTTTTAAAACAAACTACTTAAACACTTATGGCACAATCTGCACTATTGAATGCTTCCATCTTAAAGAAAGTGGCTATGGCTCTTTCGGGAATATTCTTAATCACGTTTTTAGCGCTGCATGTTACCTTAAATTTCATTTCTATTCTTAGTGAAGATGTTTTTAACGAAGCTTCTCACTTTATGGGTTACAATCCGCTAATTCAATATGTAATGCAACCTGTTTTGGCATTCGGAGTAATTTTCCATTTTGTTATGGGATTTGTACTTACTGCTCAAAATAGAGCTGCTAGACCAATTGCTTATGCAAATTACAACGGAGCTGCAAATGCTTCATGGAGTTCTAGAAATATGATTATTTCCGGATTGGTTATTTTAGCTTTCTTAGGATTGCACTTTTATGATTTTTGGTTTCCTGAAGTTGCTTATAAATATGTAAACGGAACGGCACCTGATGCTACAAGATATTATGGAGAGTTAGTTCATAAATTTCATAGTCCGGTTAGAACAGGATTGTACTGTGTGTCTTTTATTCTTTTAGGATTTCACCTTTGGCATGGATTCGCATCTTCTCTTCAATCAGTGGGAATGCACAACAAATACTCAAGATTTTTAGCAAAAGTAGGTTACTGGTTCGCTGTTGTAGTACCGGCTGCTTTCGTGATTATCGCATTATTTCATCATTTCAATAATTAATATAAATTATAATGGCATTAGATTCAAAAATTCCACACGGCCCAATATCGGACAAATGGACAGATTATAAAGATCATATTAATTTAGTAAATCCTGCTAACAAACGTAATTTAGATATTATCATTGTTGGTACAGGTTTGGCTGGAGGTTCGGCTGCGGCTACTTTGGCTGAGCAGGGATATAACGTAAAAGCTTTCTGCTTTCAGGATTCACCTCGTCGTGCGCACTCTATTGCAGCACAAGGGGGAATCAATGCAGCAAAAAATTATAAAGGTGATGGTGACTCTGTTTACAGATTGTTCTACGATACTGTAAAAGGGGGTGACTACCGTGCACGTGAAGCAAACGTTCACCGTTTGGCTGAAGTTTCGGCAAATATTATTGACCAGTGTGTGGCTCAAGGAGTTCCATTGGCTCGTGAATATGGCGGACTTTTAGATAACCGTTCTTTTGGAGGAACTTTAGTTTCTCGTACTTTTTATGCACAAGGACAAACCGGACAACAATTATTGTTAGGAGCTTATTCTGCAATGAACCGTCAGATTGGTCGTGGAAAAATAAAAATGTACAACCGTCACGAAATGCTTGACATTGTTATCGTGAACGGAAAAGCGAGAGGTATTATCGCTCGTAACTTAATTACAGGAGAAATAGAAAGACATTCTGCTCACGCAGTAGTAGTTGGTTCTGGAGGATACGGAAACGTATTTTTCTTGTCAACAAATGCTATGGGAAGTAACGCAACAGCAGCTTGGAAAATTCATAAAAAAGGAGCGTTTTTCGCAAATCCTTGTTACACACAAATTCACCCAACATGTATTCCGGTTTCTGGAGATCACCAGTCAAAATTGACTTTGATGTCTGAATCATTACGTAATGATGGTCGTATTTGGGTTCCTGCAAAACTAGAAGATGCTAAAGCTATCCGTGAAGGAAAGAAAAAAGCAACTGATTTATCTGAAGCTGAAAGAGATTATTTCTTAGAAAGAAGATATCCAGCTTTTGGAAACTTAGTGCCTCGTGATGTGGCATCTCGTGCTGCAAAAGAAAGATGTGATGCCGGTTTTGGAGTTAACAAAACTGGAGAAGCGGTTTATTTGGATTTCGCTGCGGCTATCAAACGTTACGGAACTGAAGAAGCTTTCGTAAAAGGTTTAGATGCTAATGATGCTGCTTTGGTAACAAAATTAGGAGCTGAAATCGTGAAAAGTAAATACGGAAACTTATTCCAGATGTATTACAAAATCGTTGACGAAGATCCTTATACAACACCAATGATGATTTACCCAGCGGTTCACTATACAATGGGTGGAACTTGGGTTGATTATAACTTAATGACTACAATTCCGGGATGTTTCTCAATTGGAGAATCTAACTTCTCTGATCACGGAGCAAACAGACTTGGAGCTTCTGCTTTGATGCAAGGTTTAGCTGATGGATATTTCGTATTACCTTATACTATTGGAGATTATTTAGCTCCGGATATTAAAATGGGAGAAATTTCTACAGATTTACCAGAATTCGTAGCAGCAGAAAAAGAAGTAAAAGATCAAATCGATAGATTTATCAATAATAAAGGAACTCATTCTGTAGATTATTTCCACAAGAAATTAGGAAAAATCATGTGGGATAAAGTAGGTATGGCTCGTAATGCTAAAGGTTTAGCCGAAGCTATCGAAGAAATTGCCGCTTTACGTGAAGAGTTTTATAAAGATGTAAAAGTTCCTGGAAGCGCTAACGAATTTAATCAGGAATTAGAGAAAGCAACACGTGTTGCCGATTTCTTAGAGTTAGGAGAATTGTTCGCAAAAGATGCATTGCACCGTAATGAATCTTGTGGAGGTCACTTCCGTGAAGAATACCAAACAGAAGAAGGAGAAGCACTTCGTGATGACGAAAACTTTGCATATGTAGCAGCCTGGGAATACAAAGGAAAACCAAGCGATGCCGTATTACACAAAGAACCTCTGGTTTACGAAAACATTAAATTAGTACAGCGTAGTTATAAATAGTATTCTGAAAAAGTCTAAATACTTATTTCTTAATACTTAAAACTTATAGAAAATGAAACTTACATTAAAAATATGGCGTCAGAAAAACGCCCAGGATAAAGGGGGAATCGTTGAATATCCAATCGACGGAATCGAACCAGATATGTCTTTCCTTGAAATGCTTGACGTTCTTAACGAACAATTAATCAACAAAGGAGAAGAGCCAGTAGCATTTGACCACGATTGTCGTGAAGGAATTTGCGGAATGTGTTCTTTATTTATCAACGGAGAAGCACACGGACCAGACAGAGGAGTTACAACTTGTCAATTGCACATGCGTATGTTTAAAGATGGCGACACGATTTTTATCGAGCCATTTAGAGCAAAAGCTTTCCCGGTAATTAAAGATTTAGTTGTTGACAGAAGTTCTTTTGACAGAATTCAACATGCTGGTGGATTTATTTCGGTAAATACTTCAGGAAATACAATCGATGCAAATACAATTCCGATTAACAAACACGATGCAGATAAATCATTTGATGCTGCTGCTTGTATTGGTTGTGGAGCTTGTGTTGCGACTTGTAAAAACTCATCGGCAATGTTGTTCGTTGCTGCAAAAGTATCTCAATATGCTTTATTGCCACAAGGTAAAATTGAAGCTGTTGATCGTGTATTAAACATGGTACACCAAATGGATCACGAAGGTTTTGGTAACTGTACCAACACTGGGGCTTGCGAAGTAGAATGTCCGAAAGGAATTTCTCTTGAAAATATCGCACGTATGAACCGTGAATATTTATCTGCAAGCTTAAAAGGATAATTTTAAGAAATAGTTTTAAATAGAAAAAACGCATTCATTAATTTGAATGCGTTTTTTTATGTCCGTATTTTAATGTTAATAATATTATCTTTAGTCCCGAAATCATACCAAAAACAAAATACATGAAAAGAATTTTACTTATTCTGATGCTTATTCTGGGCATTAAAAATTACTCACAAGTTGCGATAACGGCTTCCTACAGAGGAGCAAATGAACCATTTGAAAAAGGGGAACTTGAAAAATTTAAAGCTACAACTACGATTTTTGTTTTACCACAATTAAACAAGAAAGAAGATTACGAAAAAATTTTGAAAGAAGTTTGGACAGTTACTCCTTATAAGGTTGTTGATTTTAAAGATTTTAAAATGACAGATTATGCCGATGGTAAATATTCAATTGCAAAATTCATTGGAGATATTACTACAAGCGGAAAAGGCACCGTTTATATTCATACCAATTTTGCAATACGAATTTTGGATAAAGAAAAATTCGATAAAGGATTTGCCAAACTAAAAGTAGATGACAAAAAATATAATAGAAAATTGAGTGAACTTTTCAGAGAAAATCTAACTTATATAGCAAGATTCCCGCTTAGCGTTAATAATAAATTTTTAGTAGACGCGATGGCAGGAGCCGGATCAGATGAAAAAATTGGCAGCCTTTATGATAGAATGTATACAGATCAAAGTTTTACAAATACTAATTTGGGAATGTTGAAAAACTATTTTCAGCAGATAAACCAAATTATCAGCAAAGGTGAACATACCGGACTTTATGATGATTTTGTAACTCCTGAAGTTAAGAATCTAAAAGAAAATACACTTTATATTCCGGAAGCTTATATGATGGAGTATAATCCATGGAAAGGAACTGAAAAACTTAGAGATGAAAAGGATCTTAAAAAACTGGTAGAAGATTACAAATACAAATATCAGTTTATTAGAGATGAAGATCTGGAAAAGAAGATTATGAATAATGAAGATATACTCTATTTACGATACGTAAGTATGAACGGTAACAAATTTTTAGATGTTGTTAGCGCTAAAACAGGGAATCCGGTTTATTATTTTTATGGTGCAGGTTTTGCGTATAATTTAAAAGATGACGATTTTAAAAATATTAGTAAAGCAATATCTAAATAGATTTCCATAACAAAAGACGCATTAGCTACAGCAAATGCGTCTTTTGTTTTTATTCATAATACAATTGTGAAGTACTAATTTCCTCTTTCTCTTTTCCTTCCTGCTGCATAAAACAGCTTAAAGTTGTTCCGCCAATTTGATCAAAATAGCTAATGTTTATCTTATGAAAACCCTTTTCGAGTTTTACAGCGCCATACGCTTCATTTAGCCAATGAATACCGTCATTATTCACAACTAATTCATTATCGATAAAAAGCTTCGATCCGTCATCTGAAAGCGTCGAAATCGTATAATTTGCCGTTTCCGGAATATAAATATATCCGTCGAATTTTAAGCCAATATAGCGCTCTGTTTTTGACTTCCATTTTTCGCTGCTAATTGAACCTTCAAAAATGCCTGAATTAACAGGTTTTATTAATTCTAAATCCTGAACCTGCTGAAATAAAGTTCCCGTGAAATAATGATATTTTAAACCTTTCTTGGTTGGTTTTATGTTTAAAGCCGATTTCAGATCCGGATTTCGAACTACTATTTTATTGATAGAACTTCTTCGTCCACCCGAATTAATCTGAACAATTTTTATAATGCGATATTCTCCTTTCGGAATATTTATCGTTACGGGTTTTGTATAAAGTTCTGCGGTTTCATCTGGATTATAACCATCAATCGTATAAAAAATTTGCCCGTTTTTGATAGTTGGTTTTAAATCCAGAACATATTTTGATGCGATTAAAGCGGTTTCGGTCGAGCCGAAAGGCGATGGAACTTTATACAATCTTTTTTGTAATTCCAGTTTTTCCAAATGATGCGGAATTCTATCTAAAACAAAATTATTATAGTTTTTGTTTCGTGGTTCTGTCCAGGCAATTTCTGCCAAAGCAAACATTCTCGGATAAAGCATATAATTTAATTTAGCCGGACTTGTTAAATATTCCGACCAAAGATTAGACTGAACTCCCATAATATATTTTTGTTCTTCAACCGTTAAACTATCCACCGGAGTTGGATTGTAATTATAAATTTTCTCAACTGTTGTTAATCTTCCAATCGTTAAAGGTTCATTTGGTGAATATCCCTGATTATAATCCAGATATAAAACCTGTTCCGGATTCATAATTACGTTGTGTTTTTGTCTTGCGGCGCTAATTCCACCCGCTTCTCCTCGCCAGGACATTACGGCTGCGTTTGGTGCAAGTCCGCCTTCGAGCATTTCATCCCAGCCGAGAATTTGTCTTCTGTTTGCGTTTAGGAATTTTTCTATTCTTGTGGTTAAATAACTTTGTAATTCATGTTCATTTTTCAAACCTAAATCTTTGATTCGTTTTTGGCAATTTGGGCATTCTTTCCATCTTGTTTTTGGACATTCATCTCCACCAATATGGATGTATTTACTCGGAAACAAAGCCATAACTTCTGTCAAAACATCTTCCAGAAAAACAAAAGTTTCCTCTTTTCCCGCGCAGAAAATATCTTCAAAAACACCCCAATATTCAACCACTTTATAATTTCGGTCTGGAAAACACGATAAATTTGGATAAGCAGTTACAGCGGCAGTTGCATGACCGGGCATTTCGATTTCGGGAATAATGTTTACATAATGTTCTTCGGCAAACTTTACAACGCCCTTAATTTCTTCCTGAGTATAAAATCCTCCGTACGGATTTCCGTCAAAAAAATAGGGTGATCTTTCAAATTTATTTCCAACTAAAGTCTGTGCTCTTTTAGATCCGACTTCGGTTAATTTTGGATACTTTTTTATCTCAATTCTCCAGCCCTGATCGTCAGTTAAATGCCAATGAAAGTTATTTATCTTATAACGGGACATTTGTGCTATAAAATCCTTTATAACATCAACCGAGAAAAAATGACGACACACATCAAGGTGAAGCCCGCGGTAGTCGTATCTGGACTCGTCTTGGATGGTTACGCAAGGCAATTTTATTCCCTGATTTTTGAGTTGGTTTGGAAAAAGCTGTAATAAACTCTGAACAGCATAAAATAATCCTTCTTCACTTCCGGTAACGGTAATTTTTTTTGCCGTAATATTGATTTTATACGCTTCTTTTTTTAATGAAGTGGAAGGATTTTGAGCAATAAACAAAACGTCAATATTGCTCTTTTTCGAAGGCACATTTTTGTTGATGGCCGATTCAAAAATCTGTGCCGTTTTTAATTCTTTTGCACTAAACTTATTCTTTTCAAAAACTACTTTTATTTGTCCATTAAAAAAAATACTATCGCCGGTTGCTTTATAGAAATTTGGAGCAGGAATTATCGAATTGTTATTAGAAGCAATTTGAGCATTTCCGAACGAATAACAGAATATCAAAAAGAGAAATATACTTTTTTGCATGGTTACTTTTTTGGTGGTTAAACAAATTTAAGGTTTGTTACATAAAGTTGCATTTTTTTTGCAATACTTAATTTGTTATAAAAGTCTTTAAATTAGGTGTGTTAACTTTTTTATTACGTTGTGTTATAATTTGATTCGCAAGAATATTGCATTTATTGTTTACATTTGTTCAAAAAAAAGAATTCGCATGAACAACGATAATGAAGTGATAAATTATAGCAAGGAAGAACGTAAAAATCTTATTTTAAAAGAGATTAACTTGCATACCCGCGTAAGTTTTGAAACACTTTCGGCTAAATTATTTGTTTCAGAAGATACTGTCAGACGTGATATTAATGAACTTGAATCAGAATCTTTATTGATTAAGGTAAAAGGCGGTGCGATGACAAAAGCGTACCATCATTCTTCATCCAATCAAACGTATGCAGGCGAATCAAAACAAATTATTGCACAAAAAACGCTAGGTTTACTTCATGACGGCATGGTTTTATTAATTGGCGGCGGAACTACAATTCGTGAATTCATTCGCTTAATTCCTAATGATTTAAATCTTACTATTTTTACTGTTACTGTTTTATCTGCGGTTGAACTTCTGGACAAACCCAATGTGAAAATCATCATGATTGGCGGCAGCATTTCATCTTACAGTCAAATGTGTGTGAGTGGCGATGTTTATAATCAATTGGCAAATATTAAAGTCGATTTATTAATCTTAGGAACCAATGCTTTGGATATCGAAGGCGGATTCTCAGATTCTGACTGGGAAACCGTTCAGGTAAAAAAAGCAATGATTCAGGCTTCTCAAAAAACAGCGATTCTAACTATTTCTGAAAAATTGGATACCGTTCTAAAAATGAAAATTGCCAATTTATCTGAGGTTGATTACGTTGTCACGGAAGTTGATCCTAATGACGCAAAATTACAGTCGTATAAAAAGGCAGTTCCAAGTTTAGTTTTTATCTAATAATATAAAAAAGTTTGCCACGAATTTCTCTAATTACCACGAATTATTTTGATTGTACAGATTAAAAAATCTGTGTAAATCTGTGGCTAATTCCTAAGCAATTTCAAAATAAAAAATTAGAGAAAATTAGAGAAATTCGTGGCAAAAAAACAATTTTCATATTCCTTGCCGAATATTATCTAATCCCAATTCTTCATTAAAAAATTAATCCAGTTCTGGTGAAAGATTTTATTTAAATCTTCATCAGAATATCCGTTGTCTTTAAAAATTAAAACCAATTTTTGCAAATCGGCAATCGTGTTTAAATCATACGGAGATTGTTCTGTACCAAAAGCGCCATCCAAATCTGAACCTACGCCAATATGATTAGCATTTCCGGCCAATTGACAAATGTGATCCATATGTTTGAAAACTGTTTCAAGATTGCACTTCATTCCCAAAGGTGTAGAAACGCCTCTTTCCCAATTCGGAACCAGCATCCACGCATCTAAAGCTCCGCCAATAACAGCCCCTCTCGAAATCAAAGCTTTTATCATTTCATCACTATATTGACGATTGTGATCCACCAGACTTCTGCAATTGTTATGACTCGCCCAAACGGGTCCGTTATAATGATCGAGAGCCTGCCAGAAAGCATCGTCGCATAAATGTGTTGCATCCAGAATAATATTCAAACGTTCCATTTCTTTCAATAAATCAAGACCGTTTTGATTCATTTTTCCCGTTGCATCTGTTCCATTTGCGTAGCGTCCCGGGCCGTAATGTGCCGGACCAATCGCGCGTAATCCGTAATTGTATGCTTTTTCTAAATACGAAATATCAATAATAGAATCGGCACCTTCTAAACTTAAAATGTAACCAATTGGTTTTTTATCGTTTGGCGTTCCGTCATTCCATAAATCAATTTGTTTTTGAAGTGATTTTTTATCTGTAATCGCTGTAATTTCTCCGGCTTCTTCCATTGCTTTATACCACGAAAGTTGGCCTTGCGTTTGCGCCCAGGCTTGTTCGGGAGAATTCCAACCTGGAATAATACTGTCGGGTTTTACAAACCTTGCAATTTGAGTAGCGACTACAATTCCAATATTCCCGCGTCGTAAATCTGGGAAAGAAACCGTGGCGCGTTCGCGATCCGGTTTATCAGTCATTCCTTTTTCGAGATGGCGCAAAGTGGGAACGTCATTTCTTAAATCTCGATTCCATTCCATCGCATTCATGCTCAGGTCTAAATGGGCGTCTATTATAAACATAGTATTTTTTTAAGGCACAAAGGCTCAGAGGTTCTCTACAAGTGTTATTATGAGGTCTATTCTCTTTCTTCTTTGCTCTATTTTCTATTCTTTTTATCTTTATTCTCCTTTTTCTGCTGCTAGATATTAATTTTTCTGCTTCGCGCGACAACCAGCCATTGATCGCAAATTTGATGTTCTTTGTTGATGACCTGAACAGAATCGTAAAGTGCACAGGTTGGGCAAACATGATACGGCTGGGCATAAACGGTATCGCCAATTTTATATTGATTTTTCCCCCGATTTTCTACAATCAAATGTTCTTCTGAATGCGAAATCGGAATTAAATTTTCATCATTTAAAATCACCAATCTTTTATCAATCAGATTTTCTGATGAAACGGCTTTGTATCCGATATCAACACAAAACGTTGTATTTGTTGGTTTTGAAATTACAGTTCCTACAATAACCAAAGCAGGTTTAAACTCCTGTTCTGGTAAATTAATCTGATAATTAGAATCCCAAAAAACAAAAGTTCCCGGACTGGATTCTACATTTTCCTGAGTCGCATAAAACGGAAAAGTATTTGATCCCCCGGCAACGATTTTTAATTCGTAATCTGTTTTTTGCTGAAGTATTTCAATCTCTTTTTTAATAATTGAAAAGGAGTTTGAAGCTTGAATATTTCGTTCTTCAACAGTTCCTTTTATGTGACCGTCGTAAATATGAAAGCCTTCAAAATGAATGTTTTTTAATGCAATAATTTCAGAAGCTAAATCAATCCATTTATCAGAAATTGAAATTCCCGTTCTGTTCATTCCTGTATTTAGATCGAGAAAAATATTTAGAATCAGGTTATTTTTTTCAGCAATTTGATTTAAGGCTTTAGCCGAATCTAAATTGTCGACAATAGTCGAAAATTGAATATTTGGATATTTTTGAAGCAACGAAATCCATCTTTCTTTTTTTGCACCAACAGGCTGATAGGCGAGAATCACGTCCGGAATTTCATGAATCGCCGCAAGTTCGGCTTCGGCAATCGTGGCGCATTTTACTTTTTTGATGTTGTAAATTTTAAACAACTCCAGAATTTCGCCTATTTTATGTGTTTTGATGTGAGGCCTTAATTTTTGAGTGTCGCCGTTTACTGCACCAATAAGGCGTTCGAGATTAAACCGGATACGATCTTCGTAAACGGCCAAAAATGGAGTGTCGGGACGAGTTTCGGAATTAATTTTCCACCAATTTTTTTGCATAATCTAGTTTCTTGTTTTTTCTACCACTTCAATTAAATTTTGAAAAGCCTGAAGTGATTCTTCATAAGTTAAATTCAAAAGCATTTCTTTCGAAAATAAATTAGAACCAATTCCAACACAAACAACGCCGGATTTGAACCATGATTTCAGATTACTTTCTTCTAAAGTTACGCCTCCGGTTGGCATTATTCTTAAATTCGGAAACGGCGCTCGAATCGCTTTTACATAACCTGGTCCGCCAATTTTATCGGCAGGAAAAAGTTTGACAACATCGGCGCCTAATTTATTGGCGTGCAATATTTCGTTTAAAGTTGCTGCGCCCGGAATCCAGTAAATATTATTTTTGAAACAATAATTACCAATTTCAGGATCGGTATGCGGACAAACGATACAATCTGCGCCCAATTGATGAAATGTTTCGGCATCGTCAACGCTTAAAATAGAACCAACGGCAATTTTTACATCTAAATTATTTGCTTTTTTAAAGGCAACCATTTGAGTGAAAACTTCTTTAGCATTATCTGCACGAGCAGCAAATTCGATAATTTTTATACCGGCATCTGCGGCGGACTGCAGCACAATTTTGGCTGTCTCGATATTGATTTGTGTTACTAACGGAAGTACGCCTTGTGCTTTTAAAATGCTGTACATATGCTTAATTATAATTTTATCTATTGATTCTGTTACTCGCGCCATTTGCAATAAAATGACTTATTTCTGTTGGATTGCTCATGGCAAAATCTCCGTGTATACTTTGTTTGATTACGCCGCAGGCTGTTGCCCAGTCGATACATTCCTGTGCCGATAATTTATTGGATAATCCGTATAATAATCCTGCGTTGAAGGCATCTCCGGAACCAATTTGATCGGTTACCAAATGTATTTTGTATTCTTTTGTTTCGTAAAATTTGTCTTCGTGAAACAACATTCCTTTGTATAAATGCGCCAGTCCGTCTGATTTTCTAAAACTCATGGCAAGGGTTTTCAGATAAGGCATTTTTTCTTTTAATAACTCAAATGTTTTCTGAAAACGATCGGCATCCGATTCATTTTTATCGGTTTTTATTCCGAAGTAAATTTCAATTGCGTCTAAATCTGCAACGGTTATGGTGCTGTATTGAAGCAAATCGGGCATAATTTCAGACGGATGTTTTCCGTATTGCCATAATTTGGATCGGTAATTAAAATCGGAAGAAATCGGCAATCCTTTTTTATGTGCCGAAAGAATGGCTTCTTTACAAACCAAACCAGCTTCGTTTGAAACGCCCGGACTTATTCCAGACCAGTGAAAATGAGTTACATCGGCGAAAGCCAAATCCCAGTTAATCTGATCTTTCTGAATGGTTGCAAAAGACGAATTGCTTCGGTCGTAAATAACCTGCGACTGTCTGATTTGGTTTCCGGCTTCGACAAAATACAATCCCAAACGTTCTCCGCCATAAACACATTTTGAAGTGTTTACTTTGTATTTCTGCAATTCGTTTAAGGCCAATTGCGCCAAATCATTCTCCGGTAATCTCGTAATATAATCGGTTTGAATGCCGAGTTGAGAAAGTAATACACAAACATTAGCTTCGGCTCCGCCAACATGAACTTTAATATCACTGGCCTGCGTAAAACGATTTCCATCTGCAACATTCATCCGAAGTAATAATTCTCCGAAAGTTGCAATTCTTGTTTGTGGTGTTGTATTCATATTTTTTGTTTTTTGCCACAGATTAAATATTTTACCATTAAGAGATTAAGAAAATTAAGCTTGGCTTAATAAAACTTATCAGGTTAAGAAAAATTAAGCTTGGCTTCTTAATAAAGCTTAATGTGTTATGGTTTAACTGAATTAAACATTCAATGTTTTTTACCATTAAGAGATTAAGAAAATTAAGCTTGATTTAATGAAACTTAAAAAAGGTTAAGAAAAATTAAGCTTGGCTTCTTAATAAAGCTTAATGTGTTATGGTTTAACTGAATTAAACATTCAATGTTTTTTACCATTAAGATATTAAGAAAATTAAGCTTGATTTAATGAAACTTAAAAAGGTTAAGAAAAATTAAGCTTAGCTTCTTAATAAACTTAATATCTTAATGGTTCAATTAAATAATCTGTGCGAATCTGTTTAATCCGTAAAATCTGTGGGCTAAATTCTTTAAATCTAATATAATTCGAAAACAGCTTCAACTTCTACGGGAATATTATCTGGTAAAGACCCCATTCCTACGGCGCTTCTTACGCCGATTCCGTTTTCTTGTCCCCAAACTTCAGCGAACAATTCGCTGCAGCCGTTTATTACGTAGGGATGTCTAAGGAAATCGCCGTTGCAATTCACCATTCCCAATACTTTTATAACTCTTTTTACTTTGTTCAGGCTTCCAAAATTGGTTACAATGGTCGAAAGCATGGTTAAGCCAACTTGTCTTGCGGCCAGTTTTCCTTCTTCAATATCCATATCGTCGCCAATTCTCCCGATAATTAAAGATTTGTCGTCGCGAACCGGACCGTGACCAGAAAGATACAAATACTTTCCGTCGACTAAATAAGGTTTATATATACCAAGAGGTTGAGGCGCTGGCGGTAATGATAAGCCAAGGGTTTCAAATTTTTCCTGAGGCAATAAATTCATGATATTAATGTATTATAGAGTTTAAAATAAAAACGAAAACAATTCCCAAAACAGATACCAAGGATTCCATTACGGTCCATGATTTAAAAGTATCTTTCAGGCTGATATTAAAATATTCTTTGAACATCCAGAAACCCGGATCGTTTACATGCGAGCACATCAAACTTCCAGCTCCAACAGATAAAACTAATAAGTTGGGGTCGAGATTATTAGTTTGTAATAAAGGCAATAAAACGCTCGCAGTCATTAATCCCGCTGCGGTTGCTGAACCTACACAAACCCTGATAATTGCCGCCATAATCCAGGCAAGTAAATAGGGATGAATGTTGATTTGGGTTAAGGTTGCCACGATCGTTTCGTTGACACCGCTTACGATCATTACTTCTTTCAGACTTCCGGCGCCGCCAACAATTAAAACAATCAGGGCTACATCTTTTATGGCAATGGCATAATCATCCATTACAGAAGTTAGACTTCGGTTCATTCTGATTCCTAAAGTGTAAGTACAAATAAGCAATGAAATTAGCATAATGATACTGGGTTCGCCAACAGTTTTGCAAATGTTAACCAAAGTTTCATTATCAGAAAGTAATGGTAATATTGAAGTAAGCGTTAATCCGAAAACGGGAAATAAGGCAGAAAATAAACTAGTGAAAAAACTCGGCAATTTACCTTCGTTGACTACTTCTTCGACATTTAAAATTTCATGATCTGATTCTGTTCTGATGTTTTTTAATAAATTCGAAAACAATAATCCCGCAATAAATATTGTTGGAACCGCAATGATGATTCCGTAAACTAAAACAAGACCGATATCAGCATTTAAAATACTACTTAATGCCATTGGAGACGGATGTGGAGGCAAAAAACCGTGCGCAACTGAAAGCGACGCAAGCATAGGGATTCCCAGATATACTTTTGATAGTTTAAATTGGTGGGCTACTGAAAAGATTAAAGGTACTAACAAAACAAATCCAACACTATAAAACAGTGGTATCCCAACAATAAATCCGGTAATCATTAAGCCTAAGCGGACATATTTTTCGCCTGTCCATCCCATAACTGTTTTTGCAATAACATTGGCTGCGCCCGATGAAACGGTAAGTTTACCAATGCAGGTTCCGAAAACGATAATCAGCGTAATCGAACCCAACATTTCGCCCAAACCTTTTTGTACCGTTTGCGATAAGGCGTTTATTGGCAGACCTAAAAAAAGACCTGCCAGTAAAGCTGTTATGATAAAGGCAATAAACGGATTGATTTTAAACCAGGCAATTTGAAGGATCAAAAATGCAATGCATGCCGTAAGAATTAATATGCTCATTTATTCTTTTAATTAAAAATTGAGAATTAAAAATTAAAAATCTTTGAAACTATGTTTTATGTCTTTAAATTAATTCAAGTTTGTAGTCCCTACGGGACAAAAAAATGGCACAAAAAAATTAATTTCTACCAATATGTAATCTCTCCGAGATATTTTTTATTACTCCGTTAGGAGTTAAATATTGGTAGAATAACGAAAGGCCCACCCTGGAAATATTCCGTAGGGATTATACTTTTTTAGCAGCCAACTTATTTGTTGAATTGTTAAACTAGCAACTTAAATTATTTGCAAAAAAAACATTTACTATTATTTATCCCACCAAATTCTTGTCGTGAAATTATCTTCACCCTGACGTTTAACCGCTTCTGCTAAGTTAGCTGAATTGACTGAATATTCGCTGGTTGGGTATTTGAAACGTCTTGGAATTGTGCCGTTTGTGACATTTCCGGGAAAGTTTACCGGAACTAAAACCGGATATCCTGTTCTTCTCCAATTGGCATAAACTTCCTGCTCGTCTACAAAAAGGGCGATCCATATTTGAGTATGAATTTGGTTCATTTTATCTTCAAAAGACCCGGCGGTGTTGAATGGATTTGCGATTAAATAAGGCGTTGCATCTGCAATTGTGTACGCTGTTCCGTAAATTCCCATGTTTAAAAATGAAGCTTTTACACCTTTTTCATATAAAGCCTGATCGGTTTCTCCGGTGTACCAGCCTCTTGCAGCAGCTTCGGCTAAAAGGAAATTAGTTTCGGCATTGCTTAAAACCATAATTGGTGCATCATATCTAAAAACAGTACTTTGATTTGGTTCAGAATAAGTGGCTTGTTCTATAGGCGTTGGTGCTATTTTTGTTCCGTTCGGAAAACCTTTTTGTACCGCAAGACTTGTGTTTTGAACCGTTCCTTCCCAAACTCCTGCATAAACACTAATTCTAGGATCGGCAGTAGCCTGAAGTAAATCAATAAATGTTTTGGCTAATTTTCCGCCTTCTACATTTCTCTGTCCATAAGAACCTGCAGTAAAATCTTGTTTTCTGGAATCAAAACCAACCGGATTTCTGTTGATATCATTCGGTCCGTCTGTATATTTCATAATGGCATTGTCGGCAGTATTCAAAATTACACCGCCTGCAATTGCTTTATTTGACCAGGTTTGTGCCAATGCCGGATCAACTTTTGTTAATCGCATAGCCAAACGAAGCATTAACGAATACGAGAATTTTTTCCATTTTGCGACATCGCCGTTGTAGATAAAATCGGCATTGCCAAAAGTTGGTTTTGCAGGATCTAATGCCAAAGCAGCTTCGTCTAATTCCTTTAGTAAATCTTTATAGATAAATTCCTGCGTATCGTATTTTGGCAGAAATATTTGCGTGCTGTTTGCTTTTGCAGCTTCTGTATACGGAATATCTCCGTATAAATCTGTAATTCTGTGATATAAATATGCTTTCCAGATTCTGGCAACATTCAGTTTATTGCTGTCGTTTTCATTGCCTTTTACGGCATCAATTACAATTTCGGTTTCATTTAAGGCCGTTGGATAAACCTGATTGAAATAAGCCGAAAAATAAACTTCATTGCTCAAATATTTATCTCCAACTCCGGATGCTTCTTTATAAGTGGCATAATGCTGTAACATTCCGCCGCACTCCAAAATATTCGTAGCAAAATAATTATTGTTTAAACCGTCTAAAATAGATTTGCTGAAAATGAAATTCGGGTTTGGTTTTTCAACAACATTCGGGTTCGTATTTATTTCTTCAAAATCTTTGGTACAGCTTGTCATACTTGCTAAAAGTACGCCTGTGATATATAAAATGGTTATCTTTTTCATGTCTTTTAATTTTAGAATTTAACGTTTAAACTTAAACCGAAACTTCTTGTTTTTGGCACTCCAAATTGTTCAACACCTTGTGCATTTCCTGCACTAAATACAGATTCGGGATCTACGTTTGGTGTTTTCTTGTAAAGAATGAATAAGTTTCTTGCTACGAATGAAAGAGAAGCGCCCTGAAGTTTAGACAAACCTTTTATTTTTTCAATTGGCAACGAATAACCCAAAATAATTTGTCTCAGTTTGATGAAACTTGCATCGTAAACAAAAGTGGACGAGATGTTTCTTAAACCGTCATAATAGGTTCTCAAATTTTCAGGAGCAATAACCATATTTACCGGGTTTCCGTTTGTGTCAACTCCGGAAATTGGCAAACCTGATTCACGACCTTCAAGTGTTAATTTGGTTAAACCCATACGAGTTCCGTACAAATCAGTTCCGGAGTATAAGCTTCCGCCGAATTTCCCATCAATTAAAAAGCTGAATGAGATATTTTTGTATTTGAATTCATTGCTAATTCCCGCTCCCCAAGGATGAACTCCCTGACCTAATTCTTCAAGCGGACCTTGTGCTATAGTTGCAGAACCGCCACTTACGTTATAAACTGTATTTCCATCTGCATCAACACGAGGTTTGTATCCTTTTATGATACTGTATGGACGACCAACATCACTTGCAATTGTTACGTAACCGTTTACAGAAGTTGCCATTGTGATCGAGTTTAGCTGATCTGTAAGTGCTTCAACAGTATTTTTATTGTATGATCCGTTGAAAGTAGCATCCCACGAAAAGTTTTTATTGTTGATGATTTTTCCGGTAAGCAAAAGTTCAACACCTTTATTTCTCATTTTTCCAAGGTTCAATAAAGCTGTGTTTGCTCCTGAAGCTGTAGAAATTGTAGTTTCGACAATATCATTTGTAGTGGCACGATTGTACCATGCAAAATCTATATTTAAGCGATTATTAAAAAAACCTAAATCAGTTCCAATCTCAAATGTTGTAGAAGTCAACGGGCTTAAAGTCGAATTTGGAACTCTTGAACTTGTCGGACCTTGCAATTGCTGACCGTTGTGTCCTCCTTGAATCATTGAGTAGGATTGATTCAATGCGTACGGATCAGGAGTTGCGCCACCAACCTCGGCCCAGGAAGTTCTAAGTTTTGCAAATGAAACAAATTCAGGCATTGTAATAATATCCGAAACAATGATACTTGTTCCTACAGACGGATAAAACACTGTATTGTTTTCTGCAGATAAAGTCGAAAACCAATCCTGACGACCTGTAAAGTTTAAGAAAACGATGTTTTTATAATCTAAATCGACAGCGCCATAAACAGAGTTAGTTTTTGTTTTTCCATAAGGATAACTATAAGCCAAAGTCGATAAATTGCTCAAAGCATAAAAATCATCCAGTACAAAATTTGATCCTTCTACTTTAGTTTCGTCTCTAAGCGTTGTTCTTGAGTTAACCCCAACTAATGCATTTAAAGAGAATTCTTTATAAATGTTTTTCTTGGTATAATTAAGAATTGCTTCTGAGTTTAAGTTGGATAATTTCATTCTTGAACCCTGCGCATATCCAACCGGATTGTTTAAAGTTGTTTTTGGGATGTATCCGAAGAAATCATAATCGGTATAATCCTGACCAATTCGCCCTTGAAGGAATAAATCACGGGTAAAATTTAATTTTACGTTTACCATTCCGATGAAACGGTTTTTAGTATCATGGTTTTTAATTTTATTTACCACAAAATAAGGGTTTGTAGCAACGGCAACCGGGTTCCATGCTTCTTCAACACCATTTGCATCATAGCCCGGGGCAAGATTTCTAATGTCGACAGTGTTTGCAATCATGTAAGTTCCCCAGTTGGCATTTGCTTCAGCATCAGAAACGGTAGGTCTGTTTTCTGATTTTTCTAAATTATATTGTGTTACAACATCAAACTTTAACCAGTCTGTTAAGTTAACATTCCCGGCAATGTTCAGCGTTTTGCGGTTAAAACCTGAATTTGGCAAAACACTTTCATTGTCCATATTCGAAAACGAAAGACGTCCTGTAGCTTTTTCATTTCCACCAGATAAAGCAATCGAATTGATAAAAGTTGTTCCTGTTTTATAGAAATTTTTAATATTATCTTTTTGCGCTACATAAGGTCTCGCAACACCATCAAATTGAATAACATTGCTTCCGTCCATTTTTGCGCCCCATGACCAGCGTCCGGCAGCAATGGCTTCGGCTTGAGTTGTTGGCTTTAGACCATTTGCTCCGGAACCATATTCATATTGCCAATCCGGAGTAATAGATGGAGTTTCAAAAGTAAAAGAACTATTGTACTCAACGCCAATTCCTTGTTGTGCAGCACCTCTTTTTGTCTGAATCAAAATGACACCATTAGCAGCATTTGCGCCATAAAGAGCCGCAGCCGTTCCACCTTTAAGAACCGTAATAGTTTTAATATCATCCGGGTTTATAACCGAAGTTCCGTCGCCTCGGTCCACATTTATTCTTGTTGATCCGGCACCGTTTCCAATTCCCGGTAAATTCAATTGTGTATTATCAATCGGCAAATCATTTACCACATACATCGGTTGGTTATTTCCGTTTAAAGATCCGTTTCCACGAATCACAACTCTGCTCGATCCGTTTGGTCCCGTTGCAGTGCTGCTTACGTTTACACCGGCAATTTTTCCAACTAATGCGTTGGCTATATTAGTTTCTTTTGCTTTTGTAAACTCAGTTCCTTTAAGTTCTGTTACAGCATATGCGACAGATTTGCTGCTTTTTTTAACTCCAAGTGCGGTTACCAAAACTTGTTCCAGAACATTTTCTGCAGGTTTTAGTCTGATTACTAAACTTGTAGTTTTAATTAAAGCAAATGATAAAGTTTCATAACCCATGTACGTTACAATAATATGGGCTTCGTTTTCCGGAACAGTTAATTTAAATTTTCCGTTTTCGTCTGATATTGTTGCGATTTTATTATTGCTTTCTGCATAAATAGTAGCTCCGGCAATTGGCATTCCGTCATCCTGGCCTAAAATCTGACCCGAGATTTCAACCTGATTGCTTTGTTGTTCAAAAAGATGCTTTTTTATTGCAATCTCTTTGGCGTTTGCGGAGAAGATGATTCCTCCGATAAACACTAATGAAATTAGCCTTGTTTTCATAATTTTTTTTTGGTTAGTTGTTTTTTTGGTTTTGCATTGATGTTCAAATATATATAAATATTTTTCACACCTGCATTTTTTTTGCATAAAATGCATTTTTTTTGCAATATTTTTTACCGGACTATTTTTAATTTCGAAAAGAAGTGTGATTTTTAGAGGCGTTTTGAGAAAATTTTGCAGAATATGCTTTTTCTGCAAAAAATAATTTTCATATTAAAATTCGTATTTTTGAATTATGAAAATTGCACTTATACAATCAGATCTTTATTGGGAAGATGTTTCTAAAAATAGAAATGCTTTCGAATCGAAAATAAATCAAATTGATTCAGAAGTTAATTTGATCGTTTTGCCCGAAATGTTTTCTACCGGATTCACCATGAATGCTTTGGCTGTAGCCGAAACCATGCAGGGCGAAACTGTTTTGTGGATGCAGGCAATAGCAAAACAGAAAAATTGTGCAATCACGGGAAGTTTGGTAATCACCGAAAATGAACAGTTTTATAACAGAATGTTCTTTGTTTTTCCTTCCGGAGAAATTCAATATTACAATAAAAGACATTTGTTTACGCTCGCCGGCGAAGATAAAACCTATACTGCCGGAACCGAAAAAGTGATTGTTGATTATTTGGGCTGGAAAATTTGCCTGCAGGTTTGTTACGATTTAAGATTTCCGGTTTTTGCCCGAAATGTAGAAAACTACGATTTACTTATATATGTGGCCAACTGGCCAAAAGTGCGCACAAATGCCTGGGATATTTTGCTTAAAGCGCGCGCTGTAGAAAACCTGAGTTATGTTGTTGGCGTAAACAGAATAGGTTTGGATGCCAATAATTATGAACATATTGGGCATTCGCAAGCCGTTGATTTTTTAGGAAATTATATCCTCGAACCACAAGAAACTGAAAATGTTTTTGTGGTCGAATTGGATAAAAATGTTATGGTTGAAACTAGAAAAAAACTAGATTTTCTAAGTGATAAAGATACTTTCGAAATTAAAATTTAGCTAACTATTTTAGCTTAAGTAAATTAATACAGGATTTAAATAAAAATAACACGAATTACACAAATTTGCACAAATTACATTGTGAATGTTTTTGGTGAAATTAGAATCAATTTATTTTGTAATTTGTGCTAATTCGTGAAATCCGTGTCAAATTTCTGCTAGACTGAATAGTTTAATTTAGAACGCTTTTTTCTTTTTCTGTTCTTCTTTTTTCTTCTTGTCGGTTTCTTTTTTCTCGACTTCAGGATTATACGGAATACTTAAATCGATAGTTTCATCGACATCCCAATTGGTTCGAACATCGATTTCTTTTTGATAATAAAATACTTCCTCAGCGTAGGTTTTATTTAAGAAATTACCTGAATCATATATTTTGTTTTTATTATCATCATACGTTATTCGCAGCGTAAATGATTCCGGCTGCAACAAATCAAACTGAAGTTTTGTGTTTCCTTCAGAATAGTCGCTGGCCAATACAACATCTCCTTTTTTATTGGTTATTTCAACAATGATTGGAAACCTTTTTACGTTTTTCAAATTCAAAACCAAATTTCCATAGTCAGCATATTCCTTTGTTGTTAATTTATACGATAAAGTGTCGTTTACGTTATCGTAAAAATCAGTCAGAGCACCCGGTAGAAAAGTAAACTTGTATTTTTCTAATGGTTCTTTCTTAAAATCAACATATAATTTTTGTTCCAGTTCATTGTATTCTGTTGTAAAATCTACATCAAGCGAATCTTTATTGATTAATTTAATTTTCGACTTATCAAATTTTACTAATGGCGTTGCAGTTTCTAAAGTAAACCTGTCTCTAAAATTAATAACCCCGTTTTGTACTGCTGTTATATTTAAAGTGTCTTTCTTTTGATCCTTAATTTTAAAAGTAAATTTTTTATTATAATTCTCTTTTGTTACTTCCAGCTGTAACGAATCTGCTTTTAAAGGTTTATACCAAACCTGCAAAGAATCTTTTTTAGGAAATTGTGTTACAATAGTTTCCAGTATTTCATCATTGTTTTTAAGAACAATTTTTGGTTGGGAAAGTTTGAAATTCTGTTTTCCTTCATACGGTAAAAACAACCTGTTTCCAGAAGCTTGTATTGGTTTTAAAGTTTTTAGAGGTAGTGTTTCTTTAAATAATTCTAATTCAAACAGCGTGTCATTTGGTACGGTAATAAAATGTTTTATAAACCCAATTTTATCATCTTTAGGATTAAATTTATTGTTGCTGCCTTTATCTTTCATGGCTACCAAAAGATATTTTCCTGCTTTTAAATTTTCAAGTTTAAAGGTTCGCAAACTGTCTAAAGTATTCGTAATATATCTGGGAAGATCTTTATAAACTACAGAATCTTTGTATTTGTCATTTACTTCATACAGCATTACCGAAACAAAATTATCGACATTTTTTTCGTAAGCATCTTTAACAATACCGCCAATAGAAAGCGAATCGATATAAGGGCCGGTCGAAAAAATGTATTTAAATTGGTTCATCGCATTACCTTCATTATTGTCTGTAATACTTTGCCCGAAATTAAAACTGTATGTTGTATTAGGTTCTAAAGTGTCTTTGATTTTTATCGTTAAAACTTTGCTGACATTTGTTGGCGTAATAAGAGGCTCGTGTTTCATTGGTGGCGAAATAACAAGCTGTTTGTTAAGGTTTTTAAGCTTAACATATTCATCAAAATTTAAGACGATTTGATCTCCTTTAAAATTAGTATTGAAGTTTTTAGGCGAACTTGAGCTTAACACAGGCGCCAAAGTGTCTTTTAATCCGCCGGTAATGCTGCCTCTTTTGGCACAGCTCATCATTAACAATACTAATAGAAATAAAATATATTTGAAGTTGTTTTTCAACATAACTGTTTTAAATTTGATTGCACAAAATAACGATTATATTTGCTTTAATCGAAATTTTTTATCTATTTATTAGGAATTCCACCTTTCAGTTTTTCTTGTTTTTTTGAAGTTCGATTCAGAAACCGGATTATAATTTCTTACTTTTGAATCTGCATTTAATTTAATTGGTTTGAAAAATAATATTTTAATTGGTTTTGTGTTTTTACTGCTTGTTTCCTGTAGCAAAACAAAAGAGCCAATTGTATCTTTTTATTATTGGAAAACTATCTTCAAATTGTCTGAAACCGAGAAAGAGGTTTTAAGAGAAAATAACGTTACGAAGCTTTATATTCGCTATTTTGATATTGGTTTACATCCCGAATCTAAAGAACCAATTCCGATAAGTCCGATACATTTTCAGGAAAGCATGAATGGTTTTAAAGTTGTTCCGGTTGTTTTTATCAAAAACAAAGTTATGCTGCAAACTAATCTTGATATTGAAGATTTAGCTCAAAAGACTTTTAGTTTGGTTGAAGAAATAAATGCAAAAAACAAAATTGTATCTCAGGAAATTCAAATTGATTGCGACTGGACGCTTGAAAGTAAAGGCAATTATTTGAAGTTTATAGAACGGTTTAAGAAACTTTCGCATAAAAAACTTTCCGCAACAATACGATTGCATCAGGTTAAATATTTCAAAAAAACCAAAATTCCAAATGTAGATTCCGGAGTTTTAATGTACTATAATATGGGTTCAATTGCGCCCGATGCGGAAAATTCTATTTACAGTTCTAAAATTGCCGAAAGGTATCTTAAAAGTTTAAAAAAATATCCGTTGCATCTTGATTTTGCTTTACCAATATATTCTTGGGGAGTTCATATTCGAGATGGAAAAGTGATAGGTTTGCGTTCCAAATTAAATGTGAGCGAACTTAAAAAAGATAAAAACTTCGAGCAGATTGATGCGATATTCTTTAAAGTGAAAAAATCCAATTATAAAAATGGAGTTTTTTATGAAGAAAACGATAAACTCAAAATAGAAGCCATTTCTGCAGAAGATTTAAAAGAAATGGCACAAGAGTTGGATGAAAATTTAGCTCAGACACCAAACGAAATTATTTTTTACGATTTAGATGAATTCAATATAAATACCTATGAAAAGAATATTTTTAAACAAGTTGTTTCTTATTTCTAGTGCTTCTTTCCTTTTTGTTTACGGAATAATTTATGCCTGCGCTGGTGGAGACGACTGGGATTTTTTTAGTTACAATTCCAATTTTACGCCCGAAACTTTTACGGATAAATCATATACGCCGCTTTTTTTATCGGGAGATATTTTTTACGGAATTGGTTTTGATACACAGCATAATTCGAGATTTAATGAAGATATAAAATCAGACTGGGAAAATTATTTAAAGGGAAAAGCAGATGCTTCAACGGTAAGCTATTTTTTGATTGGTGAAGAAACGCCAATGTATTCATCTGAGAAAAAAACGCCTCAGAATAAAACCGATATCACGCAGCTTCATGTTTTTTTGAAAACCAAAAAAGACAATCCGACTTCTTTAAAATGGGGAAAGAAAATCAATTTGAAAGATGATAAAGTGAAGAGCTTTATCGAATTTTTGTATTTGGCACAAAAAATAGAAACCGTTTCTATAGGAGAAGATTATTGGAGTTATGATCCGGTTGTGGCTAAAACTTTCAATGATTTTAAAATGATTCAGTCTATTGAAAATGTTTACAATACGAGTAAAGATATGTTTTTGCAAAACAGATATTGGTTTCTTACCATGAAAGCCTATTTCTATAGCAGCAACAAACAAAAAGCGATTGATTTTTTTAATAAAACAGAAAAATCAGTTCCTAAAAATGTATTGTATTATCGTGGGCTTTCATACGTTGCGGGAATAAAACATAAACAGAAAAAATATTCAGAATCTAATTGTTTATATGCACAAGTGTTTGATAAATGTCCGGAATTGAGAATTGTTACGGCTTACAGTTTTCACCCACAAAATGATGCCGATTGGAATAAATCATTGTTTTTGGCTAAAAATAATAGTGAAAGAGCAGCGCTTTGGGCAATTCATGGATTTTATAAAGACGAAAAGAAAGCGATCGCTAAAATTTATGAACTTGATCCCAAAAGTGAACATTTGAATTATTTATTAACCCGATTGGTAAACGAGCAGGAGCAAAGCATAAATAATTCGTTTGAAGAAAGTGTCAAAGATAATCTTCCGGCAAAAAAACAAACCGTTGCTGAAAATAAAGAGCTGAATAAAAGTAAAATCGATAAGGCTGCATTTGATTTAGTGTCTAAAATTGCTCTGGCAGGAAATACCAATAAACCTTATTTATGGGATATTTCATTAGGATATTTACAAACGCTAAAAGGCGATTATGCAACGGCTGAAAGTAACTTTGACAAAGCCGAAAAAACAATGCCTAAAACAGAGTTGGCAAAACTTCAATTAAGATTGCTTCGTTTTGTAAACAATATGAGCAAGATTGACAAGCTTACAGATAAAAATGAAAAAACAATCCTTGTAGATTTGAACTGGCTCTATCAGGAACTTCCAAAAACATATAAAGGGCAGGAGTTTCGTTATCAAAATGCGGCGCAATGGAGTAAAAATTATTTAGCATCGCTTTACAGAGCAAAATCAAATCCGGTTATGGCAGAATTATTTGGTGATACTCCCGATAATTATTGGGGCCGCGGAAATTCTTTTTACGACAATGAAAAGAATTTACTGGATATGAAAGCGTTTTTAGTTAAAACAGATAAAACAAAAATCGAAAAAATAGCAGCAGGAATTTATAGCTTGAAAGTAAAAGATATTAGCAATTTTCAGGCGGTTCAGGCAACTTTTAAAAATAAAATTCCGGAAGCAATTGGTTTTATTCAACAAACGGATTCTGTTCAGTATTATCAATTTTTAGGAAATCCGTTTAACGGAAATATAAAAGATTGTCACGATTGTGATCATTCTGCTTATCAAAAAAAGAAATATTCTCAATTGGATTTTCTAACTACAATAAAAGAAATGCAGGATAAACTGGCTCAAAAAGAAGATGTTTATACAAATAGTTTATTGTTAGGAAATGCTTTTTATAATATCACACATTTTGGAAATGGAAGAACTTTCTATGAAATAAGCATTGTAGGATACGGTTCAAGTCCCTATTCATTTAGAGATTCGATGAAAAAAATGATTACAAATTGTGATGTGCCGAAAATGTATTATCAAAAAGCATTAGAAGCGGCAACGACAAAAGAACAAAAAGCAAAATGTATTTACATGCTGGCAAAATGCGAGCGCAACGAATATTACAACACTAAATACAATAGCGTAAACAGCTGGTGGGAAATTCAGGATGACAAAGTTAATTTTATCGCCTGGAATGGATTTAAAACCTTGAAAAAGGATTATTCTGACACTAAATATTATCAGGATGTAATTGCAGAATGTGGTTATTTTAATACTTATATTAATCAATAATAAAAGCAAATGGTAAATAAGATTGAACATATAGGAATTGCAGTAAAAAATATTGAGGAATCAAATATCTTGTTCGAAAAATTATTAGGGGTTTCTTCTTATAAATCAGAAGAAGTACAAAGTGAAGGTGTTTTAACTTCATTTTTTCAAACGGGAACCAATAAAATTGAGCTTTTGATGGCGACAAATCCAGAAAGTCCAATTGCAAAGTTTTTAGAAAAAAAAGGAGAAGGAATTCATCATATTGCTTTTGATGTTGATGATATTGCTGCAGAAATAGAACGGTTAAAAAGTGAAGGATTTGTGCTGATTAATGAAGTTCCTAAAAAAGGTGCCGATAATAAATTGGTTGTTTTTTTGCATCCGAAGAATACAAATGGCGTTTTGGTAGAGCTTTGTCAGGAAATTAAATAAAAAAACTTGGTTTTGGTTTTTAAATAAGATATTGAAAATCAATTGTGTTTTTAACATGAGCGGATATGATTTTAAATTAAATGCAAATCAAGCCTTAAAATATTTGGAGTGAACGAAAAATAGTAGTAATATTGCATCCTCAAACCGGTCCTATAGCTCAGCTGGTTAGAGCACCTGACTCATAATCAGGTGGTCCCTGGTTCGAGCCCAGGTGGGACCACAGTTTTAGAATAAGCCTTTACAGAAATGTAGAGGCTTTTTTTGTGAAATAAGTTCAAGCTAGTCTGATCAAAAATTTAGAGAATTATTATGCAAATGCGTTTAAAAAACTCGTAACTCTGAATTGGATCTTTGAAAAGAGCTGTCAATGAAATTTGAAATTTATTTTATGGAATAAATAGTATTTATGAATTTTAAAACCTGAACGAATAAATTATTGTCTTATTATATTTATAAATAGATTATTGCAAAACCAAGAGTAAAAAATATTCGTAAATGTAAAAAATAGCAATAGGGTATGTTGTAATGCATGATTTGTTGACATTTGGAAAAAGAACACAAAAAATCACAAAGTTTTTTTGCTTAAAAACCTTGGATTTAAGACAAAATCTTCTACATTTGCCGCTGTAATAAAGCGTAAAAGATTGTTTTTGTGCGAATTATAATAAATAAAGTTGAATTTAATAATATATACTATTGTTTTTCAATACGTTAAGATTTATGAAAATAACAAAGACTATTTTATTAGCATTTTTAATAACCTTGATAAATGTATCAAGTGTTCTGGCAGATGGAACTCCGCCTGCGCCAACTAGTACTAATAGAACCTCGGCAATTCCACCACCACCCGTCGATGGGCCTATTAATGAATATTTAATAGTTTTGTTAATATGTGGTTTGTCTTTTGGAATACATACGATATACAGATATAATTTAAATAAAAAAGCTTCAATATAAATTGAAGCTTTTTTATTTTTATGACACATTTGAAATTTTATTTGTTTATAGCGTAAAGCCTTGAAATATATTTTCCTACGACGTCGAATTCCAGATTTATTTTTGTCCCAACCTTAAAGTTTTTGAAATTTGTATTTTCAAAAGTATAAGGTATGATCGAAACACTAAATTCGTTGGTTTTAGAATTTACAACTGTTAAACTAACTCCGTTTACAGTGATCGAGCCTTTTTCGATCGTAATGTTGTTGAGGTTTTTATCGTATTCAAAAGTATAATTCCAACTTCCGTTTGCTTCTTCAATTTTAACGCATGTTCCTGTTTGGTCGACGTGGCCCTGAACAATATGTCCGTCAAGGCGATCGCCGAGTTTCATGCCTCTTTCAAGATTTACAATATCGTTTACCTGCCATTCTCCAATATTTGTTTTTAAAATCGTTTCATCTATAGCGGTTACAGTATAAAAAGAGTCTTTTATGGCAACGACCGTCAGACAAATTCCGTTGTGCGAAACGCTTTGGTCAATTTTCAATTCATGTGTAATTGAAGAGTCGACTGTTATGTGAAGATTGTTTTGGTCTTTTTGTATTTCGTGAATCCTTCCTAGGGTTTCTATAATTCCTGTAAACATTGTTGTTTTATTTTACTAAATTTGCACATCAAAATTAGTAATAAATAATCTGAGCTCATGAATAAAAAAGCAGAAAATATAATTGTTGGAATTTCAATAGGAGATTTAAACGGTATTGGAAGCGAAGTTATATTAAAAACATTCGAAGATTCTCGTATGTTAGAACTGTGTACGCCGGTTATTTTTGCAAATGCCAAAATTCTTTCTTTCGTTAAAAAAAATTTTACTTCAACGGTTCAATTTCACGGTGTAGATAAATTAGATCAGGTCTTACCGGGAAAAGTAAATGTGTATAATTTATGGAAAGAAGGAGTTGATATTAATTTAGGGGCAAATGATGAGAAAATAGGAACCTATGCCATAAAGTCATTTGTTGCAGCTACAAAAGCGTTAAAAGAAGATTTAATTGATGTTTTAGTTACAGCTCCCATCAACAAATACAATATTCAGTCCGAAGAATTTAAATTTCCGGGACATACAGATTATTTAGGTCAGGAATTAGAAGGAAATGCCCTGATGATGATGGTTCAGGATAATCTTAGAGTAGGGTTGTTGACAGATCATGTTCCTTTAAGTGAGGTTTCTTCTCATTTAACAGAAGAATTAATTACAAGAAAAATCGAAACAGTAAGAAAATCGTTAATTCAGGATTTTAGTATTGTAAAGCCAAAGATTGCTGTTTTAGGATTAAATCCACATGCAGGTGATGGCGGAGTGATTGGGAAAGAAGATGATTTGGTTTTAAAGCCTACCTTAAAGAAAATATTTGATTCGGGAACAATGGTTTTTGGTCCTTTTCCTGCAGATGGTTTTTTTGGAAGCGGTCAATATGAGAAATATGATGCTATTGTGGCAACATATCACGATCAGGGATTGATCCCTTTTAAGACATTGTCATTTGGAAAAGGAGTTAATTATACTGCGGGATTAAATAAAGTAAGAACCTCGCCAGATCATGGCACAGCCTATGATATTGCAGGAAAAGATATGGCAGATTACAATTCGTTTAAGGAAGCAGTTTATCTCGCGATTGATATTTTTCGCTCGCGTAATCAGTATGAGGAGATTAGCGAAAAACCTCTTAAAATAAAAGAAAAACAGTTATAAACAAAAAAAGGTGAATAAGATTATTAGTTTTACAATAATTTTATATCTTTGCACCCCAATTCGGATATCTAGTTTAGATATGAAGAGGACAAATTGATGTTGAAATGAGCAAAACAAAAGAATTTTTAATTCCATTTATTGGATTAAAGCTGGGAAAACACCATTTTGAGTATCAAATAAGTAATGCGTTCTTTGAGAACTTTGATTACGACGAATTTCAAAGTTCGGATATCAAAGTGAGTTTAGTTTTAGATAAGAAAAGCAACATGTTAGAGTTGGAATTCAAACACAAAGGAACTGTAAATGTACCTTGTGATCTAACAGGCGAAGATTTTGATCTTCCTATAAAAGGGAAAATGAAATTGATTGTTCGCTTTGGAGATGAATTCAATAATGATAACGAAGAGCTTTTAATTCTGCCGCATGGTGAGCATGAAATAGATGTTGAACAATACATTTATGAAATGATTGCGCTTTCGGTACCGCTAAAACGAGTTCATCCGGGAGTTAAAGACGGAACTTTACAAAGTGAAGCTTTAACCAAACTGAATGAATTAAAAGTAAAAGAACAAAAAGAAGAGAGTAAACAAGAAGAAGATATTGACCCGCGTTGGGACAAACTAAAGAAACTATTAACGGATAAATAATATAGTAAAATGGCACATCCTAAGAGAAAAATCTCGAAAACAAGAAGAGATAAGAGAAGAACACATTATAAAGCTACTGTAGCTCAAATCGCTACATGTCCTATTACTGGAGAAGCACATTTATACCACAGAGCTTACTGGCATGAAGGTAAAATGTATTACAGAGGGCAAGTTGTTATCGATAAATCTGAAGCGGTTGCTTAATACGTTTTTGTAAATTATACTAGAACTCTCACATAGTGAGAGTTTTTTTTGTTGGTTATAATTTTCGGTTTTTAAGAAAATAGATACAAATTCGCTTCGTTTTTTTTTGTACTTTTCAAGTCTTTTAAAAATTTTTCAAATAATAATATTTGGAAGGAAATAATAGAATATAATGAATACAATCACAGCCGCAATTACCGCTGTTGGAGGCTATGTTCCAGACTTTGTTCTTTCGAACAAAGTGTTAGAAACAATGGTAGATACCAATGACGAATGGATTACCACTCGTACCGGAATTAAAGAAAGAAGAATTCTTAAAGATGCTGATAAAGGAACATCGTTTCTTGCTATAAAAGCAGCACAAGATTTAATCGCGAAAGCTAATATCGATCCGCTAGAGATAGATATGGTAATCATGGCAACAGCTACAGCAGATATGCCGGTAGCCTCTACAGGAGTTTATGTTGCTACACAAATTGGAGCTACAAATGCATTTGCATATGATTTGCAAGCCGCATGCTCAAGTTTCTTATACGGAATGTCAACTGCTGCAGCATATGTGCAGTCAGGTCGATACAAAAAAGTACTATTAATTGGTGCCGATAAAATGTCATCAATTGTAGATTATACAGACAGATCAACTTGTATTATTTTTGGAGATGGAGCAGGAGCTGTTTTATTCGAACCAAATTATGAAGGCTTAGGCTTGCAAGATGAATACCTACGAAGCGATGGGCAAGGACGCGACTATCTTAAAATCCCTGCCGGTGGTTCTTTAATACCTACTACAGAAGAAACCGTAAAAAACAGACAGCACAATATTATTCAGGACGGGAAAACCGTTTTTAAATTTGCTGTTACCAATATGGCTGATGCAAGCGAATTGATCGTAAAAAGAAACAATTTGACTAATGAAGATGTAAATTGGTTAGTGCCTCATCAGGCAAACAAACGTATTATTGATGCAACTGCAGGAAGAATGAATCTTGATGATTCTAAAGTGTTAATGAATATCGAAAGATATGGTAATACAACTTCAGCTACTTTGCCATTAGTACTACACGACTTTGAACACTTATTGAAAAAAGGAGATAATATTATTTTTGCCGCTTTTGGTGGAGGATTCACTTGGGGATCTATCTATTTGAAATGGGCTTACGATAAAAAATAAATTAAAACTAAAAACGAATCATTATGGATTTAAAAGAAATTCAAAACCTAATCAAATTTGTAGCAAATTCGGGAGTTGCAGAAGTAAAGTTGGAAATGGATGATGTGAAAATCACTATTAGAACAACTTTAGAAGGAAATGTTACTGAAACTACTTATGTACAACAATTGCCTGCTCAAGCGCAATTACCACAAGCAGTTGCTCCTCAACAAGCTCCAGCTGTTGTAAATGTAACTAGCGAAGTATCTGCTCCGGCTGAAGATTCGAAATATATTACTATAAAATCACCAATCATTGGTACTTTTTATAGAAAACCATCTCCGGACAAACCAGTTTTCACTGAAGTAGGAAGCACTATTGCAAAAGGTGATGTTCTTTGTGTAATTGAAGCAATGAAATTATTCAACGAAATCGAATCAGAAGTTTCAGGTAAAATTGTAAAAATTCTTGTAGACGATATGTCTCCTGTAGAATTTGACCAACCTTTATTCTTAGTTGATCCATCATAAATAAATTTAGATTTTAGATTTTAGATTTTAGACTGGTTCGCAATAGAAATTTTGTTAATCATCTAAAATTATCTAATGATCGAATTGTCTAATTATCTAATTAAAGTAAGATGTTTAAAAAAATATTAATTGCGAATAGAGGAGAAATTGCACTTCGTGTAATTCGTACATGTAAAGAAATGGGAATCAAAACTGTAGCAGTTTACTCTACAGCCGATGCAGAAAGTCTACATGTTAAGTTTGCTGATGAAGCGGTTTGTATTGGTCCTCCTCCAAGTAACTTATCGTATTTGAAAATGTCAAATATCATTGCCGCTGCCGAAATTACAAACGCAGATGCAATACATCCAGGATATGGATTTCTTTCTGAGAATGCTAAATTCTCAAAAATTTGTCAGGAACACGGAATCAAATTTATTGGTGCCGCTCCTGAAATGATTGACAGAATGGGAGATAAGGCTTCTGCAAAAGCAACAATGAAAGCGGCAGGAGTTCCATGTGTACCAGGTTCTGAAGGATTGTTAGAATCTTTCGAACAAACACAAAAATTAGCTAAAGAATTTGGTTACCCGGTGATGCTTAAAGCAACTGCTGGTGGTGGTGGAAAAGGAATGCGTGCTGTCTGGAAAGAAGAAGAGTTATTGAAAGCTTGGGAAAGTGCACGTCAGGAAGCTGCTGCGGCATTTGGAAATGATGGTATGTACATGGAGAAACTTATTGAAGAACCACGTCATATCGAAATTCAGGTTGTTGGAGATTCATACGGAAAAGCATGTCATCTTTCTGAAAGAGACTGCTCGGTACAACGTCGTCACCAAAAACTAACTGAAGAAACTCCTTCGCCATTCATGACAGATGAATTGCGTACTGCAATGGGTGAGGCTGCTGTAAAAGCTGCTGAGTTTATTAAATACGAAGGTGCAGGAACTGTAGAATTTTTGGTTGATAAACACAGAAACTTCTACTTCATGGAAATGAATACACGTATCCAGGTAGAACACCCAATCACAGAACAAGTTATTGATTATGATTTGATTCGTGAGCAAATTATGGTGGCTGCCGGAATTCCGATTTCAGGTAGAAACTACTTACCGGAATTACATGCTATCGAATGTCGTATTAATGCTGAAGATCCTTATAATGATTTTCGTCCTTCACCAGGAAAAATTACTACGCTTCATATGCCGGGAGGTCACGGAGTTCGTTTAGATACTCACGTGTATTCTGGTTACACTATTCCGCCAAATTACGATTCGATGATCGCTAAATTAATTACTACGGCACAATCTCGTGAAGAGGCTATCAGCAAAATGCGCAGAGCTTTGGATGAGTTTGTTATCGAAGGTGTTAAAACTACAATACCTTTCCACAGACAATTAATGGATGATCCGAGATATATTGCAGGAGATTATACAACTGCATTTATGGATACTTTTAAAATGAAACCCATAGAAGAATAATATAAAAAGGCTGTCAGATTTGGCAGCCTTTTTTAATTATGGATATGAACTTCTTTTAATTCTTTTATAAACACGATCACTTCCTGTACTTCTTTTTCTCCTAAACTTGAAAAAGGCATCCAAAAAGAGCCTACTTTATAAGTTGTATATAACTTTGAACCAATACTAGAGTTTTTAAATCGAAAAAGAAATTGAATTCCTTCTTTGTAAACACCAATCGACTGAAAAGAATTATAATTAAAAAAACTTTCCAGGTCAACATTTTTTGTATATATCCCATCTTTATAAAATTGATAGACAAATGAAGTAGGATATTGTAATTTTTCTGCTTTTTTAGGAATAGATTTAATAAAAGATAGGCGCTCTAATAAAAACTTAATACTCATTACTGTACTTATAACAAACACAGCAATTGAAACTGTCATAACAATTTGCCCTAAAGTTGTATTATATGCCAAATTCCATGTCAACATGAATAATATAGCAAAGAATATTGCTGGAAAAATATATTTACTTTTCTTAAACGATGTAAGGGCAATTGCTTCCATCATTAAAATATATTGTTCTTTGTTGGTCACATTAATTTGGGTTTCCAAAAGAGGAATTTCAGCTATCTCTGAAAAGTTGTTTTTATTCATTTCTATTTATTATATGTAAGAAAAATATTATTTGCAAATATAGTGATTGGTAAATAACTTACAAGTTTAATAGGATTAATTTGATTATTAATAGATTACAAAATAAAATATCCACTTAATCAAATTCAAAAATAATATTAGTTTACTCTTTTGTTTAAATTGAATAGTTGAATTCCCTTTTCTTTTTCAAATCAGTAATATACACAATTTGTGTATACTTTTTACACACAATACCAATCAATTACACACTTTTTTAATTTACTGAATTTTGGCACATGCGCCTAAATGTCTTTAAAAACAGGCTTTTACAGAGATTAAGCGATTATCATTTTGTTACGGCATAGTTATTTCATTATCTAAAGCGTAAACAACTATTAACTATTAAATATATACACATTATGAAAAATTTATTTTTATCAGCCGCAATCGTTTTGGGAAGTTTAACATCATTCGCTTCAACTTCACCAATTTCAAATACAATCGTAAAAACAATTTCTATTCAGGACGAATACACAGAAATTAAGGTAGAAGAAGTTCCTGCTGCAATTACAGATGCTTTGAAAAAAGCTTATCCGGATGCAGTACTTTCAAAAGCATACAAAAATGCAAAATCAGAATATAAATTAGATGTTACAGTAGGTGACAAAGTTGGTTCTCTTTATGCTAATGCAGATGGAACCTGGATTAAAAAATAATTTAATAGACTTTTATGTTTATTCAAATTAAGAATACTAAAATAAAATTACAAATATTAAAATATGACTATTATGAAAAATCTATTTTTATCAGCCGCAATCGTTTTGGGAGGTTTAACATCATTTGCTTCAACTTCTCCAATTTCAAATACAATCGTTAAAACAATTTCAATTCAGGATGATTATACTGAAATTAAACTTGAAGAAGTACCGGCGCCTATAACAGAAGCTCTGAAAAAAGCTTATCCGGATGCAGTACTTTCAAAAGCATATAAAAACACAAAATCTGAGTATAAATTAGATGTCACTGTGGGAGACAAAGTAGGTTCTCTTTATGCTAATGCAGACGGATCTTGGATTAAAAAATAAGTCGACTAACCAACGACTTAGGTTATAAATTACACTAAAAAACTATTATTATGAAAAAGTTAATATTATCAGCGGCAATTGTTCTGGGAACATTGTCGATGCAAGCAGGAAATACTGTCGTTTTAAATTCAAATATTAAAACAGTAAATTTTCAAGACGAATATAAAGAAATCGACGCTGTTCCGGCAGCAGTTAAAACATCTTTAGATAATGCATATCCAGGCGTAAAGCTTGAAAAAGCATATGTAAACGCAAAAAAAGAATACAAAATCGAAATCAGCGTTAGAGATGTTAAGTCTATTGTTTATACAGACGAAAAAGGAACAATCCTTAAAAAATAATATAAATTAACATCAACCCAAACAACAATCACTATGAAAAAGTTACTATTATCCACAGCAATCGTTTTAGGAAGTTTAACTGTAAATGCAGCTACTGTTCCGTTAATAACAAATTCAATGAATCAATCAGTAACTATTCAGGATGAATTTACTGAAGTTAGTGCTGATGCTGTGCCTGCCGCAGTAAAGTCTACGGTTGAAAAATCTTTTCCGGGAACAAAACTTGAAAAAGCATATGTTAACGAAAAGAAAGAATATAAACTTGAAATCTCAAAAGGAGATCAAAAGTATACTGTATTTGCAGATGCTGAAGGAAACATCATTAAAAAATAATTATCATGAAAAAGATTGTCCTTTCAGTAGCGATCGTTTTAGCAAGTTTATCTATTTACGCAACCACAACTTTACAATCTGAAATAGTGAAAAGTGAAGTTGCTATACAAGCCGAATATACAGAAATCAGCGCCGATGCGGTTCCTACGGCTGTTAAAACAGCCTTGGAAACTGCTTACCCGGGAGCGAAAGTAGTAAAAGCATATGTAAACGATAAAAAAGAATACAAACTAGAAATATCGGTAAAAGACCAAAAGGCTACTGTTTTTTCAGATGTCAATGGTAACTGGTTAAAAATATAATTAGGTGAATTAGATTTATGTTTTTGGTGAAAAAGAGATTGTTGGGAAACAATCTCTTTTTTTTTGCAAAATTTTATGAAAATACAACTTTAATAGTATTATTTTAGCAGAAAAGTCCCAAAAAACAGATGCCAAAGATATTATTAATAGAAGATGACATTTCATTTTGCAAATTATTAGAACGATTTCTATTAAAAAAAGCATATGAAGTAACTATTGCATTCTCAGCAGAAGAAGCAAGATTAGCGATCAAAAAAGAATCTTTCGATTTAATTTTGACAGATCTTCGTTTGCCTGATTCTGACGGTATCGGACTTATGAAAGAAATTAAGGATTCTTACCCCGATATTCCTGTAATTTTAATGACCGGATATTCAGATGTTAATACAGCGGTAAAAGCAATCAAAAATGGTGCTGCCGATTATATCTCAAAACCTTTTAATCCTGATGAGGTTTTATTAGTTATTACAAATGCCCTGCAAAGCGAAATAACAACAGAAGAAACTCCCTCAAAAGAAAAAAAAGCACCAAGAAAACAAACAACTTCTTCTGAAAATGAATTCGTAAAAGGAATTTCTGTTGCTTCAAAAAAATTGCTCGATCACATTCAATTGGTAAGCCCAACGGATATGTCTGTTTTAATTATCGGCGAAAGTGGGACAGGGAAAGAGATCATTGCCAAAAGCATTCATCAGCAAAGCAATAGAAAAAATAATAATTTCATTGCAGTCGATTGTGGAGCAATTCCAAAGGAATTAGCCGCAAGTGAATTCTTCGGGCATTTGAAAGGATCTTTCACCGGAGCTATTAGCGATAAAATGGGCTATTTTGAGGCTGCTAACGGAGGAACTCTTTTTTTAGATGAAATAGGGAATCTGTCCTACGAAAATCAAATACAGCTTTTAAGAGCGCTTCAGGAACGTAAAATCAAACCTGTTGGTAGCAATAAAGAAATTAATGTTGATATTCGAATCATTACTGCAACAAATGAAGATTTACGCGAAGCCGTTAAAAACGGAGATTTCCGTGAAGATTTATACCATAGAATAAACGAATTTTCAATTCAGTCTCCATCATTAACAGACAGGGGAGAAGATCTAATGGTTTTTGCCGATTATTTTTTGGAGAAAGCCAATCAACAACTGAACAAAGAAATTATCGGATTTTCGCCGGAAGTGGTCGATATTTTTCAAAAATACAGCTGGCCCGGAAATTTACGCGAATTACAAAACTGTGTAAAACGCGCCACATTATTATCTCGTGGTGATTTTATAGAAAGCGATGTTTTGCCTGCAGAGTTTTTTCAAATTCAAAAACAAAGTTCAAATACAGGTAATTTTTCATTGTCTGAAAATGAAAAAGAAGCCATTATCTATGCCTTATCAAAAGCGCAAAATAACAAATCGGAAGCAGCAAAATTGCTTAAAATTACCAGAAAAACACTTTACAATAAATTGAAGCAATACAACATCGATTAAACAATTTCTTGTTTTAAAGATGTGAAAAGAGTTTCGGTCTTGATTTTTAAGCTTTCGAGAATATTTTCTAAACCTTCACTTTCTAAATCTTTTCTTTCCAGGTTTTTAAGAATATTTCCAATTTCATTTGCCTGAATTTGCCTGAACATTGGAGCAATTCTGTGAGCAATTGTATTGATTTCTGTTATATTTTGTTGGGCTATTGCTTTTTCTAAAAAGACCATATTTTCATCAGTACTTTCAACAAATGATACAATGACATCTTTTAGTGCATCATCGTCATTTCCTAAAAATTCTTTTAAAGTTTCTAATGAATAGAATTGAGCTGAATTTGGTTCCACTTCATTAACTTCAGTAGTTAGAATATCTTTGTTTTCTAAAATATGTTGAATAGTCTGTAGTAATACTTTTGGCGAATAGGGTTTTTTAATTACTGTCGTAAATCCTGCTTCGGTGTAAACGGATAAATCCAAATCAGTTCGCCCTGTAAGTGCAATTATCGGCTGGTTTTTATAGGTTGAAAAATTATAATTTCTCAATTTTTTAATAAACGTAAAGCCATCCATTTCCGGCATTTGAATATCAGTAATAATAAAATCGAAATTCGTGTTTGAAACAGCTTCTAACGCTTTTGTTGCTCTGTCAAAAGATAGAACTTTATGTTTTTCCTGTTTTAAAACACCACTCGTTAAATTCAGCAAATTAATATCGTCGTCGATAACAATAAAAGTAAATTTTTTATTATTTATAAAAGCAGGTTTTTTAATTTCAGGAATTGCATTCTGACTGGTGTCAAACAATAATGGCAGTTTAATTTCAAAAGTACTTCCTTTTCCAAAAGTGCTTTCAAGATTTAAAGTTCCGCCTAGAATAGATATTATTTTTTGGCAAATTGCCAGACCCAAGCCAGTTCCGCCATATTTCTTTTCGATGTTTTCATTCGCCTGAGCAAATTCTTCAAAAACCAGTTTCTGATTCGATTTCTCAATTCCTATTCCCGAATCTTCAATTGTTATAATAAAAAAAGGATCTTCAATATCTGCAAAAGCACTTATTTTTATAAAACCTTCTTCAGTAAATTTATAAGCATTTCCAATAATGTTGGTCAGAATTTGTTTTAAGCGGAAAGGATCTCCAACTACTTTAGTGTTCAGTTTTTCATCAACATTAATAATCAGTTCAATATCTTTTTGTTTATAAACCGTCTGGATATTTTTAGCAACATCTTCAACAATTTCAGGCAAGTAAAACGGTACCTTTTCGATTGTGATTTTTCCGGCCTCAATTTGAGAGAAATCCAATAAATCCTGAACCAATTGCGAAATATATTCAGATGAATTTTTAATGTTTTTTACGAAATAGGATTGCTTCGAGTTTACATCAGAATTCCCTAAAAGTTCCGTGTAGCCAACAATTGTACTTAATGGCGTTTTTAAATCGTGACTTACTGTCGAAATCAATTGTTCGCGGCTTTTTAGCAGATTTTTGGTTTTAAAATTAGCAATCTCAAGCTGTTTTTTATATAATTGTGATTTTGAATAATCACTAACAATTAAAACGGAGAAAAACAGCGTTAAAATCAAACCAATTATAGCCGAGGCCGTAACAATCTCATTGACCTTTTTTAATGATTTTTCTTTTAGTGAATTGTTTTTAATAGAATTAATGATGATTTCCCTTTCGATAATTCGAAGCACTTTTCTAAGTTGTTCCGAAATTGCAATCTCATTTTTCAAGAGTTTATTTTCTTCAAAATTCAAAGACTCTTTTTTCTTTTCTGCTTTTAGTTTTACATTACTAAGCAGTTTTTTTGAATTGGCCAAGATAGAATCCGAAGCTTGTTTACTCAACGTATTGGTGCTGTCATCGGGAATATTTTGATTAAGATAATCAACATATTTCTGCAATACATTTCGCTGATAATTACCAAGATCATTTGGGTTTTTGGTAAAATCCTGAAGTTCTAATTTGCGCAGTTTAAACTCCATTTTGGTAATCTCGTCAATCGCCGTATTTACCGAAACTTCGTCTTCTGCTTTGTTTTT
>NZ_JXQR01000029.1:0-7662 GCF_000834715.1 Flavobacterium sp. MEB061
AGCAGACGCCGAAGCACAACAAGCTAAACTTGCTGCAGAAGCAAAAGCGAAAGCAGACGCCGAAGCTCAACAAGCTAAATTAGCTGCTGAAAATAAAGCAAAAGCAGATGCAGAAGCTCAACAAGCTAAACTTGCTGCAGAAGCAAAAGCTAAAGCCGATGCAGACGCACAACAAGCAAAATTAGCTGCAGATGCAAAAGCCAAAGCTGATATGGCCGCTGAACAAGCAAGATTATTGGCTGATCAAAAAGCGAAAGCTGATGCAGAAGCAAATGAAAAACTGAAAGCCGAAGAAGAAGTAAGACAATTAAGACTTGCTGAAGAAGCGCAACAAGCGAAGTTGCTTGCAGACGCTAAAGCGAAAGCTGATGCAGATGCACTTGCAAGAGCCGCTGCTACAGATGAGGCAGGAAAGGCAATTGATAATTTAGCACTTTCATTAGATGAATCTGCTAAAACTCAAGATGATTTATTAACACAGTTTAATGCTAGTGTGGCAAATAAACAAAAAGATCTTGATGACTTAAAAGAAGAAAACGATTTAAGTGATAAAGGAATTTACAAAGAGCCAAAACCTTTCAAAAGTGTTTCAGCTGAAAATAGTCAGATAGAAGCTTTAAAATTACAAATAGCTGAAGCAAACAGAATTCAGAAAGATGAAATTGCAAGGCTAACTAATTTATATAACGAAAGACTTAAAAAATTCCCTAATAAAAATGATGCAACAAACAGGGCTTATTTAGAAAAAATAAACCAATTGAAAGCGGCACAATTAAAAATGGAAGCGGATAGTGCAGCATTACTTGCGAATTTAGAACGCATTAAAGCTGAAACTGAAATTGAGAAGAAACGAAGAATTAAGCAGGCAGCATATGAGAATGATCAAGGAAGATATGCACAGGATTTAGCGGCTCTTAAACGTATAAAAGAAACTACGAAACCAAGTAGTACGCCGTTAACTGCAAGTGATTTTGATTTTGGTGAAGACCAGTCGAACATGCAGATTATAAAAAATATTAAAAATGCTGACAGCGGTTTTTATTTGATTATTGCAGTTCACAGCAGTGTTGAAAAAAGAGATGAATTCTTAACTAAAGCGGTGGCCGCTGGACGTACAGATGTTAATTTCTTCTACAACGTAACAACAAGTAAATATTACATCTATTACGAAAAAGTCGATGGATTACAAGAAGCTCAAAAAGCAATGGAGTCTAAAGGAAATGCGCCATACAACGGGAAAATGGCGATAGTAAAAGTGGAGAATTAAGAATTGTAAATAATAATATGGACGGCAACTTCTTTTATTAGAAGGACATATAAAAATTAAAAATAAATAAGATTACAAAATTGTTTTTTGAATGCCCCTTCAACAGGCAATTAGTTAAACTGAAACTATAATACTATGAAAAAACCTACTACATTAAAATCACTTTTAGTTGTATTATTTTTTATACAAAGTTTTATTGTCTTCTCTCAGAAAAATTTCACCGCTCGCTTTGATCAGAGTTTAAAGGGTGATATGCTTTTGATAGGGAATAATATTTTGAATAGAGATGTAAGGAATGGTCAACGGCCAAATGACGCCTTTAATGCAACTGACAAAAACAATAATGATCTCAACATGCAGTATGTTGATGTCGATAATGACAATACTACCTTTAGCTCTAGTTCGGCTAATTTAGTTATCCCGACTGGTAGTAGAGAATGTTATAAAATTGTTTATGCAGGACTTTATTGGGCTGGTATTTATAGTAAGGGTGCTGTTGATAATGGAAGTGTTAATCGTGCTAATTTAGGTTCGATTAAATTTAAACTTCCTGGTCAGACTACCTATAATAGTATTACGGGGTCATTAATATATGATTACTATCCATCAACTTCGAATGGTGATCAGATGCCTTATGCGTATTACTATAACGCGACATCATTAGTACAGGCATTAGCAAATCCTGAGGGAACTTATACTGCAGCAAATATTATAGCTGCAACAGGTACTATCAATGGTGGATATTCTGCAGGCTGGAATTTATTTATTGTTTACGAAGATCCTAAGTCATCTGCAAAATATATCACAACTTTTGATGGTTTCCGTTGGATTCAGGCTAATAGTGGTGCAGTTACATATGATATTTCGGGTTTTAAAACTATTCCAACAGGAGTTGTTAAATCAAAGCTGGCATTTGCTGCTTTAGAGGGTGACGTTAACCTTACAGGTGATCGTTATGCCATAAATAATACAGATATATCTACAACAGAACGTGCAATAGATAACTTTTTTAATAGTACAATTAATGATGTTAATGGACCTTTAGCTGGCAGAAATCCAAATAGCGGGAATACGCTTGGTTTTGAGGCGGGTATTATTAATCTGAATAATGCCTCGAATTCCATTATTAAAAACAATGATACTTCGGCACAATTAAAGCTTAGTACTGGAGGAGATGGTTATGGACTCTTTTTTAATGCCTTTAATGTTGAAATTATTGAGCCTAAAATTGTTCTGACAAAAATTGTAAAAAATGCTGCGGGGGTTAATATAGGTGGTCAAAATGTAACCTTGGGCCAACAGTTAAATTACGAGATTGGATTCAAAAATACCGGAAATGATAATGCGACCTCTTTTACGATAAGGGATCAATTACCAATAAATATTATTTTTAATTACCCTACGGATATTGTTTCATTGCCATCAGGGGTTACGATTCAAAGTTATAATCCAACAACAAGAAATATTGTTTTTGCAGTTAATAATAACGTTGTTAAAGTTGGTGATCCTGAAAAAATTATCAGTTTTAAGGTTCAGGTTGTTCCAGATTGCCATATGTTAAGTGAGGCATGTTCAAACAGTATTGATAACTCAGCATATGCTACTTATAAAGGTACACAAAATACGACTTTTACAATTTCTGATGATCCGAGTGTTAACACTAACACAGGATGTATTCTTGTTCCAAAAGCGACTAACTTTTTAGTTGGTGTTGATGGTTGTAAGTTTACTGAAAATGTTACTTTATGTGGAGAAAGTATTAACTTGGTTGCAGCAAACGGATATACAAATTATACATGGTATAGTGATGAAGCCCGTACAAACCAAATAGGAACAGGACAAACTTTTAATGTAAAAAATCCTGGTACTTATTATGTTTACAATTTAGCAGCTGCGCCTTGTAGATCTATTTATCAATCTTTTGTTGTAACAAGATTTGGTAATACTACAGAAAATCCGGTTATTCCTTTTGCAGATCAGGTAGTAACTTGTAGCAATGATGGGAAAAAATTACCTAATATTTTCTTGTGTGGTGCTAATGCATCAAGACAAATCACAACCAATATTTCGGATGCAACAAGTATTGTTTGGGAAAAGTTAAACGAGGCAAGTTGTACGGCCGTAACCAATCAGAATTGTGCAAACGAAAGCACCTCATGTACATGGGCTTCTGTTGGTAGTGGTGCTAATTATACAGCAAGTATTGCAGGACAATATCGTTTAACATTAAATTATAGCGGTGGATGTTTTAACCGTTTTTACTTTAATGTTTTTACCAATTCATTAAATGCGACAGAAACACATGAAGATATTATTTGTGGACTTAATGGAAAAATTACCATTAATGGTGTTCCTGCAGGATACGAATATGCTCTTAGTACTGATCCTAACGGAGCTGTAGGAGCTTATCAGACAAGTAATATTTTTACTATTACTAATCCAAATTCGTACACTGTTCATATTAGACAAATTGGTGTTACATCTAATCCTTGTATTTTTAAAGTTCCTGGTATTTTGATCAGAAAAAGAGATTTACAAATTAGCACTCTTGTAACTCAGCCATCATGTTTTGGTGAAAAAGGAACAATTAAGGTTGGAGCGCTTAATATTGATCCTCAATATTATTACACCATTTATGATGGTAACACTGTGGTTAATACTGTAGGTCCGGTTTCAGACTCAGATTATACATTTAATAACTTAACTCCGGGAATCACTTATAGAGTAAGAGTTACTAACAGACCTATTAATGCTACACAGAATTGTGATGTTTCTGAATACATCTATATACAGCAACCAGTAAGTCAAATTGTTGCAACGGCTGCTTTAGTAGAACCATTAACTGCATGTAGTGATGGAAAAATTGTTATTTCAGCGACTGGAGGAAATTATGCGCCATATTTTTACTTTATAAATGGGTCATCTACTTTTCAAACTTCAAATGAAATTATAGTAACAACTCCGGGTAAATATGATATTAGAGTTGTTGATTCTAAAAATTGTGAAACAACAACATCTATTACTGTTGCAAATAATGCAAAACCAACTTATATTATTAATAATACAAACAGTAATTGTTATAATGATAATGCTCAAATAAGTGTTAACGTTACTAATGCTAGTGGATATAGTATGTCTTACAGTATTAATAATGGAGGAACTTATCAAACTAATCCGGTTTTCTCAAATTTACAACCAGGGACATATAATGTTATAGTGAGATATGGTATTTCATATATACCACAATGGCAGTCTCAGCCTCAAATGAAATATTGTACAGAACCTGCAAAACAAGTTATAATTGCAGGACCAACTTCTGCTGTGACTGCTTCAGGTGGTGTTGCAGAATTGGCTGGTTGTACACTTTCTCAACAAGGTGGTAAATTAAGAATCAACAATGCACAAGGCGGAACTGCTCCTTACCAATATAGTTTTGATGGTGGTGCTACATGGCAGGCTTCAAATGAAAAAGATGTATTGCCAGGAAGTTATATCTTAAAAATTAAAGATGCTTTAGGTTGCGAATACACTATTCCTTATGATGTTGTTTTAGATCAAAAACCGTCGGAACCAACTATTAAAGTAGAAGATCCTGTATTTAATTGTAATGGTAGTGCGACAAGTACAGTTACAGTTACAAATGGTACATCTGCTAATTATTCTTATGAATATTATTTAAATGGTGTTGCTAATACACCAATTACTAATAATGTATTTTTAAACGTTCCTTCTGGATCTCATACAGTTTCTGTTAAATATAACGTAACTACTGTTTCTACTTATAGTAACTTATTACAAGAAGATTTCGGTAAAGGTGGTTATACAACAATTCCTGGAATTAGTCCACTTTATTGTTATGAAGATGAAACAACACCCCACCCTGTAGGTTGGCCGGCTTTATGTGGTGATATTAATGACTATCAAATAAATGATGGTAAATATGCTGCTGCTAGCTCGATTAAAACCAATTTCGGAAATTCATGGATTTTTGCTAAAGATCACACCTTACCGGCCGATCCTTTAGGTAGATTTTTATGTGTAAATGTTGGAAAAAGTGCAGGAGTTGGAGGAATATTATATAGCAAACCAATTAAAGATGTCATTGTAAATCAACCTGTAATTATTTCACTATGGGCTGAAAATCTAATTGTTAAAACATCAACTACTCACGATGATCCAAAATTGACAATCCAATTAGTTAATAACTTAAATGGAGTAGGTGGTACCGAAACGATTGTAGCAACAACAGATACTGCAAACCCATGGGTAGTTCCTAAATCTGAGAAATGGGAATACAAAGAATTATCATTAAACCCAGGAACCTATAATAATTTAAGTTTTGTTATTCGTTCGTATAGTATTCAATTTAATGGTAATGATGTTCTTTTAGATGATATCTGGGTTCGTCAAATACCTAAATCATGTATTGCAACTAAAGATTTCCCAATTGTTATTGATAGTAATAAGGCGTTTACAGCAGCAGTTACAGGATTTAAAGATGTTAAATGTAACGGAGGTAATGATGGAGAAATCACTATTTCTGCTCAAAACTTTAAACTTCCTTACGGATTCGATTATTCGTTAGATGGTACTACTTGGATTAACTCTAAAGTTTCTCCGGTAACTGCTACGGGATTAACTAGTAAAACATATAATATTCAAGTACGTTTTGATGCTTCTGCTACAAGTTGTATTGTACCATTAACACAACAAGTAAAAGCACCAACAGCCGTAACAATTACAGCTACGGTTACTAAGCAGCCTACATGTACTACAGGTGCAACTATAACCGCTGTGGCATCAGGAGGAACACCTGCATACCAATATGAATTAAGACAATCAAATGGTTCTACAGTAGTTACTGCATTCCAGAGTTCAGGCGTTTTCACAAATGTTCCTGCTGGTACTTATACCGTAGTAACCCGTGATGCAAACTCTTGTTCTTCTCCGGCTTCGACTGTAGTTACGGTAACATCATCAGTTCCACCAACGGCAACATTGGCGGCGACTTCAGATTTATGTTATGACACGGTTAATCAATCTACACTTGTTGTTTCAGTAACTGGAGGAACAGGAGCTTTAACTTATAGTTTAGATGGACAGCCTGCTCAAACTTCAAATACATTTACAAATGTTGGACCTGGTACTCATAATATCGTAGTAACAGACAGCAACAGTTGTACTTCTTTAATAAATAATATTGTAATTGCACCTCAATTATTAGGTAATGCTACAATTTCAAAAACATTAGATTGTACTAGTGCATCTCCAGATGCTACTATTACGGTTGATATTACCGGAGGAAACAGTGCCTTTACATACAAAGTGAAAAAAGGAGCAGGAGCTTACGGAGCAAGTATTGCCATAACCGGAACATCTTTTGTTTATTCTGCAAGTACAGCAGATACTTATACTTTTGAAATTACAGATTCTAAAGGATGTATTACTACTGTAAACGCAATCATAAATCCAATCGTAAACCCAACAGTTACTGCTACAAAAGTTGATGCTACTTGTAATGGTGCTTCAACGGGTTCTGTACAATTAGTTGGCGCAGGAGGTTCAGGAGGATATACTTATTTATTCTACAATAACACAGTAACACCTGTTCCTACCGCATTTATTGCACAATCTAATTATACTGGTTTAGCTGCTGGAACTTATTCTTACCAGTTAATGGATAGTAAAGGTTGTAAATCTGCAGTTGGAACTATTACAATTGCTCAACCAACTACTTTAACAGCTACTGCAAGTGCAACTACATTTACATGTAACACATCAAATGTAAAACAAGCGGCTACTGTTACAATTGCAGTTCCAACAACGGGAACAGCTCCTTATGAATATAGTTTTGACGGAGGAACAACATTTACAAGTACTCGTACATTATCTGTTACAGATAATGGTACTAATCAAACTATTTCTTATGTAGTTAAAGATGCTCAGGGTTGTAAAACAGGTGTTCAGACTATTACGATTAATAGACTAAATCCACCAACAAATATCACGTTTAGTGCTGCAGCAGTTACTTGTACAGCAACTACAACTACTGTTACAGCAACAGCTACAAATGGTGTTGGAACTATAACATACTCAATTACATCACCAGCAGCTTCTGTAACTTCAAATACTACAGGTGTTTTTGCAGGACTAGCAGCGGGAACTTACAATTTTAGAGCAACTGATGCTAATGGATGTTATTTTAATAAATCATTTATTATCAATGCGGTTACTCCAATAGTAATTACTGCTAACAAAGACAGCGATGTATTGTGTAAAGGCGGTTCAACAGGTAAAGTAACTTTCACCGTTTCAGGCATTGCAACAGCAGGAGCTTATACTCATACTTTGACAGCAGGAACAGGAACTATTACTAAATCTGGAAACACATTAAC
>NZ_JXQR01000003.1:0-40616 GCF_000834715.1 Flavobacterium sp. MEB061
TGTCCCTCCGGGTCGGGCTATTCGCTGCAAGTCCTCGCACTTCCTTCGTCAGGCTGTGGGCTTTCCACTACTATCCCTCACGCAAACGTTACAACAAACCAGACAAAACACTATTTTTTTATAAACCTATTTCGATTAAGCACTTCTTTAAAAATTAAAATTGATTTCCCTTTGCGATAAAACTTCATGATGCTGCAAATTCAAACTGTAAAACCTTGCGGCTCTGTGTGAAACATCTTCTTCCTTTTCATTGGAGTCATGTACAATTCCTGTCTGCAATAACTTTCTTCTAAAATTTGATTTATTAATCTCGATTCCTAAAATTTCTTCATACAAATTAATAACCTGCAAAAGGGTAAATTTTTCCGGCAATAAATTAAATCCAACGGCGCTTTTGCAGATATTTTTGCGTAATTCTTTTAAGCTAAAATCTAATATTACTTTGTGTTTATCGTTTAAACCGATAATTTCATTAATGCCAATCCATTTAACGTCAGCATTAAACAAATCATCTTTGCTGTTATCGCGTTTTACCAAAGCATAATAAGCGATCGAAATATCTTCCTGTGACGAAGAGTCAGACTGATAGCTAAACGCCTTTAATTGCTCTAAGAAAAATTGATCGCCGTTAATGTAATTTTCCAAAATATTATGGGCTGTACTCAAAATTGTTTCCCCTTTTTTGATGTAATCATTGGCCAGTCCCCACGTTATAACTCCTTCATTGTCTTGCTGTTTTACTAATAAAACATTAAGACTGTTATTTTCAAAATTGAATATGACACAATCAATTTCTATTTTGTTTGTAATATATTGTCTGGCGATTTTTCTAACATTTTCATCTCCCTTTTTCATAGAAAATAAAATTTAAACATATTACTTTTTCCTTTTCCTTAATCTCCTGATCTTCTGATCCCGTACGGATCTATTGTAATAATTGAACCATCTTCGAGATAATCAATTTTAGTTACTTTCATACTTCGCAAATGCGTTACGCCTTTTGATAAACTCGAATCGTGGTAAAACAAATACCAATCATCCTCAACTTTACAGATAGAATGGTGCGATGTCCAGCCCACAACCGGATTCAAAATGCGCCCTTGATACGTAAACGGCCCATACGGACTGTCTCCAATCGCGTAACAAATAAAATGCGTATCGCCTGTTGAATACGAAAAATAATATTTGTCATTGTATTTATGCACCCAGGAAGCTTCAAAAAAACGTCGGTCGTTGTCTCCGGCTAATAAAATTTCTCCGTTTTCATCAAGGATTTTAATCTCTTTTGGTTCTTCAGCAAACTCCAGCATATCGTCTGTAAGCAAGGCTACAATTGGTCCTAAAGCAGGTTCATTTGCAAGAGGTTCTTCCTGATTTGAATCGTAGGTATTGTTTCTGTATTTTTGAAGCTGTCCACCCCAAATACCTCCAAAATAGATATAATGTTTTCCGTCGTTATCTTCAAAAACAGCCGGATCAATACTATAACTTCCTTTAATAGCTTCAGGTTCAGGTAAAAATGGTCCAACTGGTGAATCGCTTATCGCAACGCCAATCTGAAAAATTCCGTTGGCACGTTTCGCCGGAAAATACAAATAAAACTTTCCGTTTTTACAGGCCGCATCCGGTGCCCACATTTGTTTTTCGGCCCAGGCCACATCATCAACATGAAGCGCAACTCCGTTATCAACTGTTTCTGCATTAATGTTTTCCATCGAAAAAACATGGTAATCTTCCATTCCAAAATGGTCGCCATTATCGTTAAACGGAATCCCGGCATCAATATCATGCGACGGATAAATATAAATTTTACCATTAAAAACATGCGCCGACGGATCTGCGGTATAAATATGCGAAACCAAAGGCTGCGAAATGGCTTTTTTATTAATTTGCTCGAAATTAATTTGTTCAGTACTATCTTCAGGCATAGTCGTTTTTGTTTTTATAAAATAATTAAGTTCTTCTTTCTTTTAAATCAGATTCAATCTGCACTTCCATATTTTTATCGATTTTATAGAAAAATAATAGCGCAACACCAATTAAAAAAGGTATCGCGGGGAAAATACTCACCAATAATTTGATTCCGTTTATAGCAATCGCGGTTTGACCCGAAGCATTTGGCACATAATCAAAAAAGCCTAAAAATGAAGTAGTTAAAGCTCCACCAATACTCAATCCGGCTTTTAAACCCACCATCATGGCCGAGAAAATAATAGCCGTTGCACGACGGTTATTCAGCCATTCTGAATAATCGGCAACATCTGCAATCATCGCCCACAAAAGCGGAATCGTTATTCCGTAGAAAAATCCGTGCAGTATTTGTGAGAAAAACATAAAGCTGATGGCGTTTGCCGGAAAGAAATAAAATGCAATAATAAATAGGGTCGAAATGAATAAAAACAATCCGAAAATATTTCGTTTTCCGTATTTATCAGCCAGACTTTTAGATAAAGTTATTCCAACAATCATGAAAATAATTCCGCCAGCATTAAACAATCCGAAACCGGCAGAAACAGGATCGCTCCCAAAGTAATTCAGTTTTAAAGTGGATAAAACATCCAAAATGGGCTGGATAAAAATCGCCAGCTGATCTTTGTCTACATAATTTTCAAAATAATATACATACGAACCGCCTTTCATTGCCAAAGTAATGAATACCAATGTGGTAAGACTTAGCATAATAATCCACGGTTTGTTTTTCATCAAATCGCTTAAATCTTCTTTTATGCTTGATTTTTGTTCCGGTTTTGGAATAATACGTTCTTTTGTAGTTAAAAATGTGATTAACAACATGATGGTTCCGATGATCGCTAAAACGGTCATTACCTTTTCGATACCAATGGCTTTGTCGCCATTTCCGGCACTTTTAATAATGCCCAGCATAAAAACCTGAACGAAGAATTGCGCAAACATTACAGCCACAAAACGATACGCCGACATGCTGTTTCTTTCGCCCATATCGCCTGTAATAACTCCGCTTAAAGCAGAATATGGCAAATTATTACTCGCATAAAAAAGCAATAATAAAGTATAAGTAACAACGGCATAAATTACTTTTCCGTGATAAGAAAAATTGGGCGTTGTAAAAGCCAGTAAGGCAATCGCACCAAGCGGAATTGCAGTTATTAAAATCCAGGGTCTGAATTTCCCCCATTTTGTACGGGTTCTGTCTGCCAAAACACCAATAATCGGGTTGAAAACAAAAGCCGCAATTAAGCCCACGACTAGCATAATTATAGAAGAATCTGTTGGCGATAAGCCGTAGATATCTGTATAAAAATAAGCGAGATACGTCATCAGGGTCTGGAAAACCAAATTTGCCGCGAGGTCACCTAAACTGTAGCCGATTTTTTCTTTAATGGATAATTTTTGTGAAATATAATTCATTCTTGGTGTGGTTATTTTTTTAGTTAGTTGATTCCTGAAAAGGTATCTATTTTTTATCATTTCGAGAAACAAAAATAACATACTGAGAGCGACGCACTACATGACTACATTATATGATTTCTCGTTCCCCGAAATGACAAATTTCTTAAAACAATCGGTTGTGTAAAATTATATAAAAAAACAGAATTCGCAAGTGCGTATTTAATTATTTCATTAAATCAAACAAAATACACATTCGGTTGTGTACTTCGCAAAAAAAAGTTTTTTTTACGAGAAAATTTTATTGTTTTATTTCTTTTAATTGGATTACGCTGTTGTACGCTTTTTTGGGCTTTAAGTCTCTATCAAATAACAATGGGTAATTTGTCCTACCTTTTATAGGCCAGTCGTTTAACCAGGACTGCCCATCATGAACGCCCCAAAACGTAACACGGCTAATTTTGTCTTTATGTTTTAAAAATAATTTAAAAATCGAAGCATAACGTTCCGCCAGTTTAACCTGCACAGAATCCGGAAGTGTTTTAGGATATGGATTCATTTTAGGATCTCCTTCAAATTTTTGGTTTACATCGGCACCGCTAAAATCCTTTGGATTTGGTAAAACCGAAATATCAAGTTCTGTAAAAGCAACCTTGATACCAAGGGCAGAATATTCTAAAATACTTTTTTCAATTTCTTCTAATGATGGATAACCCAATTTCCAATGCGCCTGAATCCCTACTCCATCAATTTTGCCTCCGCCTGCCTTGATTTTTTTAATTAATGCAATATTTCCTGCTCTTTTTGCTGGTTCTTCATTATTATAATCATTGTAATACAAATCAACTTTAGGGTCTGCAGCGGCAGCCAATTTAAAAGCGTCTACAAGATATTGCTCTCCAAGTTTGTCCAGAAAAATTGATTTTCTTAAAGTTCCGTCTTCGTTTAAAGCTTCATTCACCACATCCCACGAATCTATTTTGCCTTTGTATTTGGAAACAATTGTCGTGATATGATCTTTCATGAAAGCTTTCATTTCTGTGCTGTCCTTAATTTTTTGCATCCATGGCGCCAATTGACTGTGCCAGATTAAAGTATGGCCGTGAATGAACATTTTGTTCTTTTCTCCGTAAGCAATAAATTTATCCGTAAGGACAAAGTCGTATTTGTCTTTTTGTGGATGAATAAACATCGATTTCATGATATTTTCCGCTGTAATCGCATTAAATTCTCTTTCGATTAAGGAATCTTCGTTAGCGTTTTTTTCTTCAATTTGATCGGCGCTTAGAGCTGTTCCAATATAAAAATCATTTTTATAGCTGTCTTTTAAAGAAACAACTTCTTTTTCTTTTTGTGCATTACAGCTGTTTAAAACTACAACAGACAAAAGCAGTAGAGAGCGGTTAAGTAATCTCATTTGATGTGGTTTAAGGTTAATAGTTAGTTGTTAGTAAATTCTTGCTTCTTTATTCTTGCTTCTTTATTCTTACTTCTTTATTCTATTTTCTAAACTCTTTCTTCTCAATTCTTACCTCCTTCAATCATGGCTTACGCCAATTCTTTCAGCTTATAAGCAATACCCATTTCTAATCCTCTTAATTCAGCAAGACCTTTCAATCTTCCTGTTAAAGAATAGCCGGGATACGTTTCTTTGTCTTTATCCACTTCATGCAAAAAACCGTGATCGGGACGCATTGGCAAACTTATTTTTGTGGAATTCATGAGCAGTAAAATTTTCTCGACAATGCTGCCCATTTTCGTATCACCGTTCAAATGTTCTGATTCCCTGAAAATAGTTTCGCTTTCGCGGAAGGTGTTTCGAAGATGCAAAAAGTGAATCCTGTCTCCGAAATCATCGATAATTCTCTCCAGATTATTTTTCGGATCTGCTCCCAAAGAACCTGTACAAAAACATAATCCATTCGAATTAAAAGGAACAGCATTCAAAATGGTTTTTATATCTTCTTCGGTAGAAACAATTCTGGGCAATCCCAAAACCGAAAACGGCGGATCATCAGGATGAATGGCTAATTTAGCATCATGCATTTCAGCTACCGGAGCAACTTCTGATAAAAAATAATTCAGGTTTTCTCTTAGTTTTTGATTATCAATATTGGCATAATTATCTAATAAAGAGAGGATTTGTTCTGCCGTAAAATTGATTTTACTTCCAGGCAATCCCAATAAAACATTCTTAAAAAGTAAGTCTTTTTCGTCTTCAGAAAGTTTATCTCCAAACTTTAATGCATTTTCTTTTTCTTTATCAGAATAATCATTTTCAGCATTGGGTCTTTTCAGCAAAAAAACATCAAAATAAATAAAAGCTTCCTGATTGTATAATAGTGCTTTGCTCCCATCTTTATTAATAAAATTGTGCTCTGTTCGAACCCAGTCCAAAATTGGCATAAAATTATACGTGATGATTTTAATACCGCAATCTGCCAGATTTTTGATGCTTATTTTATAGTTTTCAATGTATTGCAGATAATTTCCGGTAGCGCGTTTTATTTCTTCATGAACCGGTAAACTTTCTACAACTGTCCAATCTAAACCTGCGTTTCTTATAATTTGCTGTCTTTCTTTAATATCTTCAACCGTCCAGATCTCGCCAACGGGAATTTGATGCAAAGCGGTAACAATTCCGGTTGCTCCGGCTTGTTTTATATCTAATAAACTTACGCTGTCATTTGGTCCAAACCAACGCATTGTTTGCTGCATTTTTATCATACTGAGTATTTTTTTTTAATCTCGCAAAGTCGCAGAGTCGCAAAGTTTTTTCTTTTTTAAGCTTTATTTTAAATAAGTTGGTGACTTTGCGAGCAATTTCATAGGTTCTTAAAACCCAATACTATTTCCACCATCAACAGGCAAAACAGTTCCGGTTGTGTATTTTGATTCGCTTAATGCGAAATAATAAACGGCATCTGCAATGTCTGATGGTTCTCCTAAAAAGCCCATTGGCGTTCTTCCCAAGACTTTATTTTTTCTTTCGGGATCATTATCAAGTGCTGCCGAAGACATTTTGGTTTTTATAAATCCAGGCGCGATGCAATTGACACGAATACCAAACGGCGCCAATTCTACTGCCATCGCTCTGGTCATTGATTCGATTGCGCCTTTACTAGCCGAATAGGCAATTACTTTTGGAATCCCGTATTGTGATGCCATCGAACTGATATTGACGATGCTTCCACCGTTATTTTCTTTCATGTTTTTTACAACAGCTTTACTCACAGCAAAAACGCTTAAAAGATTAGTATGAATTACAGATAGAAAATCTTCATCAGTAACATCTGTAAATTCTTTTTTCAGATTAATTCCAGCGTTATTTACCAAAATATCAATCGAGTTTTCTTTGGTTAGCTTTTCAATCATTTCCGGAATTCCGCCCAAATCATTTAAATCGTAAATAACCGGAATGGCATTTTCGCCAATTTCCTTACAGGCATCTTCTGTTTTTTCTTTTGATCTTCCAACTATATAGGTTTTAATGCCGTTATCGCATAATTTCTTTGCTGTTGCAAAACCCAAACCCGAATTTCCTCCGGTTACAATTGCTGTTTTTGTGCTCATATTTTTGTAATTTGAATATTAATTTCCCGGTGCAAAAGGAAATTTTAATGATTTAAAATAGTCCAGAGACTGTGTTGGTTTTTCGACGCCTAAAGGTAATTCCTTTTTTGAATATTGTTGAAAATACAGCAGACACGCATCCCGCCACCATTTTGCTTCTTTGTGCTGAATTTCTAATAACATCTGCACTTCTTTAAAACGTTCATCATCAACATATTTCTGCGTTTTATTCCAGATATTTTGCATTGCTGCAACCTGATTTACACCTTCCTGATATTTTAAAGCTAAACCATTCCAAAGCGTTTGTCCGTTTTTCAATTTATAATCCCAGGAAACGTGATGAAACCATAACAAATCTTTTTCGGGACAAGTTTCGAGATTATCGAACATTTTCTCCACTTCGGGGGCGTATTGCGCTGTGGCGTTTGTTCCGGTTTTTGATCGGTCGAAACCAATTCCGTTTTTATCTGCTTTATGATAATAAACGGGATTCCATTCTGGTCGTGACAAGTTTGAAACCCACGGACCCGGACCGTAATGATGCCCCGTATCCATAATGTGATGCAAACCAAGCGGTGTCATATAATTTACAACAGCTTCGCGCGAATCCATCATCATTTCTTTTACTGGTTTTATGAAATTTTCATCGTTAGAGAATGTACATCGAAGCCACTCATCGGCAATTGTTTCTGAATCTAAATAGGGATTCCACGCCAATCTTCCAAAGCCATACCAATTTGCCTGCGCAAAAGGATGTCCCGTCCAGTTTAAATCATTTCCGATGTTGGAAACACCTGCAATTCCGGTTAATTTTGTTTTGTTTAAAGAGCCGTCGATGACTTTGGCAACGGTTGTTCCTTTTCCTTTTTGATAGGTATCTGATTCTAAAACTTCCTGAAATAATTTTGGCAGAAAAACCAAATGCGTACTAAAACCCAGATATTCCTGAGTGATTTGGAACTCCATCATCAAAGGTGTTTTTGGCATCGCACCAAACATGGGATGAAAAGGTTCACGAGGCTGAAAATCAATCGCTCCGTTTTTTACCTGAACAATTACATTGTCTTTAAATTTTCCATCATAAGGCACAAATTCGGCGTAAGCTTGTTTGGCTCTGTCGTTTGCATCATGTTCAGAATAGACAAAAGCACGCCACATAATGACACCTCCAAAAGGTGCAACGGCATCGGCAAGCATGTTGGCGCCGTCTACGTGATCTCTTCCGTAATTTTGCGGCCCGGGTTGTCCTTCAGAATTTGCTTTCACCAGAAATCCACCAAAATCGGGGATTCTTTTATAAATTTCTTTGGCTTTATTTTTCCACCAATTAATGACTTGGGCATCTTTTGGGTCGGCTGTTTTTAAACCTCCAATTTCGATTGGTGCTGAAAATCTTGCTGTTAAATACACTTTTATTCCGTACGGTCTGAAAACATTGGACAAAGCTTCCACTTTTTCTAAATATTGCGGTGTCAGGATTAAAGCGTTTGCATTTACATTCGTCAAAACCGTTCCGTTAATGCCGATTGAGGCATTTGCACGCGCGTAATCAATATAACGCTGATCGATAAAATCAGGGAGTTTTTGCCAGTTCCATAACGAAAATCCGGCGTAACCGCGCTCTACAGTTCGGTCAAGATTATCCCAGTGATTTAGTATTCTGATGTTTGTTTTTGGTGCATCAGTAATATTTAAATTTTGAATGGGTTTATTGGTTTGCATCAATCTCAAAAAGCTATAAACGCCATATAAAACGCCAACATCTGTTTTACCTGTAATGACAAGGTGGTTTTTATTTTTTATGGAAATAGATTTAATAATAAAACCTTCGTCATTTATTTGATCGAAATTCCCGATTTCCTTTTGAATTTCAGAAGTTAGAAATTCTTTTGAACTTATTATAATATTATGATCTCCTGAAATTGCTGATTTATTTTCAAATTTCTTTCCCAACATTTCATACAAACCTGATTGCAATTCTGTAAAGGCAATTTGTGAAGTTTCCGATTTTCCCAGAGAAACAATTTCCTCAATGTTAGAAAGATATTCTGTTTTTAAATTAGCGTCATCAACATTATTGTATTGCAGCCATAATTTGTAATCTTTTTGAGCTGATGAAGACCAGCAAACTACAAAAAACAGTAAAATAGATTTGAAAAAAGTTTTTTTAATATATGTCATTTTGCTTTTCTATCAATTTAAATTTAAAATGCAAATCAGTAATTCTATTCAAAATCATATTATTTAGCAAAAAAAGTGCTAAAAAAATATGTTATTATAAAAAATAAGTTATTTGCAATCGGTTGTGCTAAAATACAAAAATATGGGAATAAAAAAATAAAAATTGATTTTTTTTAATTCTGATTAGCTTTTTAAAAATAGAAAATGAGATCCTTAGCAAGAAGAATTATGAAAGAATTCGACATAAAAAAACCTATCAATATTGAAATTAACAGGTTTATAAAATAGTAAAAAAAGAGAATCTAAATTCTCTTAGAAGATTCACGTATAAGGACTTGTGTATTTAAAAATGTAATTTCTTTAGCATCTTCTTCCTTAACCGATTTTAGATTTTTAATAATGAGTTCGGCTGCGGCTTTGCCCATTTTTTCGGCCGGATGCGTTATGGTAGAAATGTTTGGTTCAATAATTTTAGAGATTGGATCGTCGTTAAAACCAATTACTGCAAACTCTTCAGGTATTTTAATTCCACGCTTTTTTGCTGTCTGCACCGCACTTACGGCAAGAATATCCCCAGGCGCAAAAAGACCATCAGGACGGATTTTTAAATCAAATAATTGATTACAAGCTTTTACGCCATCTTCATACGTCATTTCTTTCAGGTTTATAATCAGCTTTTCGTCAACAGGAAGTTCGTGCTCTATTAAAGCATCCATATACCCCCTTTTTCGCTCATTATAAAGTGTACCAAATTCTGATCCGGCAGTTAAATGCGCGATTCTTTTACAGCCTTGTTCAATAAGATGTTTTGTTGCTTTATAACCTGCGAGATAATTATTGATTACAACTCTGAAAGTATCATAATCTCTGGGAACCCTGTCTACAAATACAAGCGGAATATTGTTATTCGAAAATTGTTTAAAATGTGAAGTGTCTTTTGTTTCCATCGCAAGTGAACAAATAACACCGCTTACCCTGTTGCTGTATAAAGATTTAGCTAAATTAACCTCCATCTCGTAGGAATCATGCGACTGCATAATAAGAACTGAATATTCAGATTTTTGAGCTGTGATTTCGATACCACTAATTAAAGAGGATAAAAATGGCTGTGTTACTGTTGGAATTAAAATACCAATAGTCCTTGATTTATTTCCACGCAAACCCGCGGCCAAAGTATTAGGTACAAAACCCATTTCTTTAGCTGTCTGCTTAACTTTTTTTATTGTCTTATCACTAATAGTATGATGATCTTTTAAAGCTCTTGAAATTGTTGATGTTGCAAGATTAAGCTTCTCTGCAATATCATATATCGTTACATGTCTGTGTTCTTCCATCATTAAAGTACTAAGATCGTAAATGTAATTATTTTAATGATACATTAATACATTCTGGAAGCATTTTGCATATTACAAGCACCTAATTGATTACCTGATATCATCTCATTTTTAAAAAAATGTCACAAAACATAATTTTTTTATTTTAAAAAAAAGTTATTCCTTTACACAATCGGTTGTTTGAAAACAAATTATAATGCTGTATATTTAATTCTCCAAAACAAAAAAGCTTATGAGATCATCAAAATTCAAATACATATTACTACTGTTTATAACTTCTTTTTGCTTCGCACAAGAAAAATCTGGAAAATTTCTATTTCAAGATCCAAACCTGACGTTTGAAGAACGAGTAAATGATCTGGTAAGTCGCTTGACTTTGGAAGAAAAAGTATCACAGATGCTAAATTCATCGCCGGCAATTCCCCGTTTGGGAATAATTGCTTACGACTGGTGGAACGAAACCTTACACGGCGTTGCAAGAACTCCTTTTAAGACAACGGTTTATCCTCAGGCAATAGCGATGGCGGCAACATTCGATAAAAATTCACTTTTTAAAATGGCCGATTATTCTGCTTTGGAAGGAAGAGCTATTTATAATAAAGCTTTAGAATCAAACAGAACCAACGAGCGTTATTTGGGACTTACCTATTGGACGCCCAATATTAATATTTTTCGCGATCCGCGTTGGGGACGCGGTCAGGAAACTTATGGCGAAGATCCCTATTTGACCAGCATTTTAGGTGATTCATTTGTAAAAGGACTTCAGGGCGATGATCCTAAATACTTAAAAGCAGCGGCTTGTGCCAAACATTATGCGGTACACAGCGGACCGGAATCATTGCGCCATACCTTTGATGTTGATGTTACTCCTTATGAACTTTGGGATACTTATCTTCCTGCTTTTCAAAAATTAATAACCGGATCAAAAGTGGCTGGCGTAATGTGTGCTTACAATGCTTTTAGAACGCAGCCGTGTTGCGCCAGTGATATTTTAATGACTGATATTTTACGCAACCAATGGAAATTTGATGGCTACGTAACCTCTGACTGTTGGGCAATTGATGATTTTTTCAAAAACCATAAAACGCATCCTGATGCCGAATCAGCTTCGGCAGATGCGGTTTTTCACGGTACTGATATTGACTGTGGTACCGATGCTTACAAAGCTTTGGTTCAGGCGGTAAAGAATGGAAAAATTAGTGAGAAACAAATTGATATTTCCGTTAAAAGACTGTTTATGATCCGTTTCAGGCTCGGAATGTTTGATCCTGTTACAATGGTTAAATATGCGCAGACACCTGCTTCTGTTCTGGAGAGTCCTGAGCATAGCCAGCATGCCTTAAAAATGGCCAGACAATCAATGGTTTTGTTACGCAATGAAAAAAATACCCTGCCATTGAGCAAAAAATTGAAAAAGATTGTGGTTCTTGGTCCCAATGCAGATAATGCTATCTCAATATTAGGTAATTACAACGGAACTCCAAGCAAATTGACTACGGTTTTAAATGGTATTAAAGAAAAACTGGGCAGTAGTACAGAAGTTGTCTACGAACAAGCAATTAATTTTACCAATGACACTTTATTAGTATATCAAAATCTTAAAAATCAATACCATTACGAAGGAAAATCGGGGTTTAAAGCGGAATATTTTGACAATGTTGATTTGACGGGAAATCCTGCCGAAATAAGAATTGAACCAGAAATTAATAACTTTTGGCAGGAGGGCGAAGTTGTGGTCAAAAACATTAAGGCAAATCATTTTTCTGCTCGTTACACCACAAACTTTACTGCAGACAAAGACGGTTCTATAACCTTTGAACTCAGCGCTGATGATGGTTATCGTTTTTTAATTGATGGAAAAGAAGTGGTAAACGCCTGGAAAAAAAATCGATGGGGAGAAAAAACATTTCAATTAATTACCAAAAAAAATACAGTTTATAAGCTAGTTTTAGAATATTGGCAGGGCGAAGGAAAAGCAAACGTTGCCTTACGTACCGGAAACTTTGTAAAAACTGATTTTGCAAAATTAACTGACCGACATAAAGATGCAGATGCATTTATTTTCGTGGGCGGAATATCACCTCAGCTTGAAGGCGAAGAAATGCCTGTTAATTTTCCGGGTTTCGCAGGTGGTGACCGTACCTCGATCTTGCTTCCGGAAGTACAAACCCGACTAATGAAAGCACTAAAAACTTCAGGAAAACCAGTTGTTTTTGTGATGATGACCGGAAGTGCGATCGCGATTCCGTGGGAAGCAGAAAATATTCCGGCAGTACTTAATGCATGGTACGGTGGTCAGGCGGCAGGAACTGCAGTCGCTGATATTCTGTTTGGAGATTATAATCCGGCGGGAAGACTGCCTGTTACTTTTTACAAAAGCGATTCAGACTTGCCTGCTTTTGTTGATTACAGCATGGATAATAAAACCTATCGTTATTTCAAGGGCACGCCGCTTTATGGTTTTGGATATGGTTTGAGTTATACTTCTTTTAAATATGATCCATTAACGATTCCTTCTAAAATAAAAAAGAATGAAACTGTTCCGGTCTCCGTAAAAATAACCAATACCGGAAAAATGGAGGGTGAAGAAGTTGCCCAATTATATATCATCAATCAAAATACAAACATAAAAACACCACTGAAAAGTCTAAAAGGATTTGAAAGGCTTAATTTAAAACCGGGCGAAAGCAAGATCATAACCTTTACTCTTTCTCCTGAAGATTTGTCTTATGTGACTGCCGAAGGGAATTTACAACAATATGAAGGTAAAGTTAAACTTGCCGTCGGCGGTGCTCAGCCAGATGAAAAAAATCAAATAAAAAGTAATATTGTATCTCAAATTATTCAGATATAAAAATAAAAATCGAATTAAGCTGATTATATAACTATTTTATGTTCCGAATATTAAAATACGGTTCCTCTGGCATTCTGTGAATTTTGAGGGACCGTTTTTATTATCTTATTCTTTTATCATAATATTACGAAACCATACTTTATTTCCGTGATCCTGCAAAGCTATTTTTCCTTTTTTGAATGTGCCAAAACCAGGCCATCCTGCAAATTTACTTCCCTCGATCAATTTATTAAAATTAGCATCCCAAAGTACCGTCTCAACTACTATAATCCCATTTAGAATTAGTGTTAGTTTTCCTTTTTTGCTTATCACTTCTGCAGTATTCCATTCTCCAACTTTTTTTACAGGTTCTGATTTACTTTGAATCAAGTCGTATAAATCTCCCGCACGGTGTTTGGTGATTTTTCCGTCGGGATGACCGTCATTGTCCAAAACCTGCATTTCAAGACCTGTACTGTATGTGTTTTGATATTTTAAAGGATCTTCATTAACATAAAAAATAATACCGCTGTTTCCGTTTGGCGCTATTTTCCAATCTAATTTCAAATGAAAATCTTCAAATTCAGTGTCTGTTACTAAATCCCCTCCTTCTCCATTTGCGGCTGCATCAGGATCAAAATACAAAAATCCATCTTCTACTTTCCATCCGGCTCCTGCCGAATTTTTACCATAAGAATGCCAGCCTTTGGTAGTTTTTCCATCAAAAAGCGGTTTAAAACCTTTCTGTGCATGAATCTGTAAAAAAGATAAAATCAATGCTGCAATTATAACTTTTTTCATTTGTTTAAATTATTTATTTATATCAAAACAGTTTTCTGAAGTTCTTCCTGGGATTTTCCTTTCATTTCAGGCACTATAAAAATAACAAGTTTCAGGAGAAATTAGAAAATTGAATAACTAAAAGACACTTTATATTATTAATTAAAAATAATACGAAATCAGGAAATACATCCAATAAAAATAGAGGCTGCTTCACAATTGTGAAACAGCCTCTTATATTTTGTAAGAGAACTCTAATTCAACTTCTAGTATAAATAATTAAGAGCTGTAACGTCGTTAGAATTGAAAGCCCCTGTTACGCTTGAACTGAAACATGCTAACATGTAAGAAGTAGAATCGTATCCTGAAGGTGTTCCAGGAATTTGAATTGCTCCAACGCCAGCTGTTCCCTCGTTTGAATTTTGTCCACAACTTTGACGGCTGAACCAGTCTGTATGACGTAAACCAATACAGTGTCCGATTTCGTGTGCCGCTACGTGTGCGTTTACATTTGTTGAATAAGTATCTAATCCAGAATATAATGTAACTGAATTATAAGGATTCCCTCCTGAAGGGAAACCTGCTACTCCACCGGCAGATCCGGTTTGTCTTCTTACAACAATGTTTGCACCTGAAGTACTTGAACTAAAGGTTAGTGTAAAGTTTATTGATAATCCTAAGTTATTGTATCTGTTGATTGCCGCTTGCAATCCATTCCGCATATTTGTTGACAGCGCTGATGTACCAGTCCCTGTTAACCCAACAACTCTAATTGTTCTTGGTGCAGATACTAAATTAGTCGTACGGTACTGTTCTGTAGTAATACCACCGTGAAGATCCATTTTGTTTAATTGATCTTGTGTAATGATAATATCTCCTTCTATCAGGAACGCATCCTCGGTAGTACCATCTAATTTAGTATTCTTAATCACCTGAACATCTGATGTATTTAATGAAAGTGAACTAATTTTATTTAACACCTCTGGTGTTACTTTAAGGGATCCTTGATTAGATTGAACTTGCTCATCTTCTTTGTTACAAGAAAACAGCGTTAGCGCTATAAATGACAAGGCTACAATTGATTTAATTTTTTTCATAATAAGTTTTTTGGTTTGTTAAATTAAGTTGATAAATAGGGGTTCTTTTACAAAATATTGTAATACTTATTACCAAATTTATATAATTTTTAATCTTAAAATACTTATAAAATAATAATTTAACAAAATTAACATTTTTTGTTATATTTTTTAATAACATATTTTTAATAATAATTATCTGATTATTACTTCAGTCCCAGTAAAATCAATAACTGAATATAAATCAGACTATTAATACCTAATAGTATCGAAAATTATTTCTTTTCTAAAAGTGTTAGAAAATGTTTTTTACAATTTTGCATTCATTTTAAAATGCAAACAGGTTATAAAAGAAAATTGTTCTCCTACAGATTTAGATTATTGTGAATGAATAAAAAATCATAAAATTATTACAAATAATTTAATAACTTTGATTGACCTACAACGGATAAATATTTAAAATAGAAATCATTAATCACAAATTTCATCTGGCTTTATCTAAATTAAGATGAGCTGTAATAATAAGATAGTTGCCCTAACCTCTACAGTAAATGAAGAAACGAATTACTTTTCTCCTTTTTATGATTACGACAATTAGTTTCTCACAAAATTCTGAGAAATGGAAACGGTACATCAAAAAAGAAAATGAAAGTAAATTTGAGAAATACTTTTTTACATCTTTAGAAAATGCGCATCACAATAAATACAAGATTGTAAAAAAACTGGACAGTACTTTTTGTATTGTTGAAAATGAAAGTTTAAAATCGAATCAAACTTTTAAATCAGATCAAGCTTTAAAAAAAAATCTACCGGTAAATAATTTATGGAAATTACCTTCAAATTTTTCAGATCATAAAGAAGACAAGTTTTATACAATAGCAACAGATACTATCGAAGCTTTGATTACAGACTTGAAGTTATTGAACATTTCTGATATTAAAATACTGAACAATCATCTTGTAATTATAAAAAGTGATTCTAAAAAAATTGTTGATGAAATTATAGCGCTCAACAGTGTGTCTTCTATTTCGCAGGAATCGTTGCGGCCAAAAGGGGAATCTAAAATAATAGATCAAAATTTTAGTATCAATTCTATAAATAAAGCCACTACTAATTTTCCTCTTTTAACAGGCGAAAATCAAGTTGTAGCTATCAAAGATGATTTGTTTAATCTGGATGATATTGATTTATTAAATAAGCACATTCCTTCCTCAACACAATCTGCAATTGTATCGAGTCATGCAACGGCTATGGCGACTATAGTTGCTGGGTTAGGAAATAGTTCTGCATTAGGAAAAGGAGTTGCCCAAAAGGCTAAAATACAATCGTCTGACTTTTTGAATATTTATCCTGATGAAGTAACAACTTTACAAGGTGCTGCTACTCAAAATCATTCATACGGTACAGAAATTGAGAATTTTTATGGTTCACTTGCTAATGCTTATGATTCTCAATTGTTTTTAAACCCTGATTTGACTCATTGTTTTTCCTCTGGTAATAGTGGACTTCAGGGGTATAAATCTATTACCGGAAATTTTAAGCAATCCAAAAACAGCATTGTATTGGGCTGTATTGACCAAAACGAAGTAGTTATGCCGTTTTCTTCAAAAGGTCCTGCTTATGATGGTAGAATAAAACCTGAGTTAGTAGCTTATAGCACACAAGGAACTTCAAATTCTACAGCACTGGTTACAGGAATTATTACGCTTATAAAACAGCATTATAAAACTATAAACAATAGTTTTTTGACTAATGCCCTAACAAAAGCCATTTTAATTAATAGTGCAAAAGATTTAGGCAACCAGGGTCCAGATTTTACTTATGGTTATGGTAATATTGATGCTGATAAAAGTCTAAAAACAATCAGCGAAAACAGAATTCTATCAGGTAATTTGACATCTGGTCAGACAAATAAGCATACGATTACTGTTCCTGAAAATGTGAAAAACTTAAAAATTACATTAGTATGGAACGATTTGCCCGCTGCAATTAATAGTAATATAAGTTTAGTGAACGATTTAGACATGCAAGTTATTTCTGCCGACAATATCACATTTTTGCCTTGGATTCTTAACCCCGAGATTCCTGAGCAGCAAGCTTTAAGAGGAAAAGATAAAATTAATACTATCGAACAAATTACTATTGAAAATCCTGCATCGGGTTCAGTTTCTATCAATGTTTTGGGGTCGTACATATCAAATACATCTCAGGAATACGGTATCGCTTACGAATATGAATTGGAAAATCAATTTGAATGGAATTATCCTGTAATCAATGATAATTTCCCTTATGATGGAAAGACTATTTCTCCTTTCAAATGGAATTCTTCATTTTCCGATATTTCCGGAGAATTGTCTGTTAGTTATAATAATGGCGAAACCTGGGAAATTATAGCAAATAATATAAATCTGGATAATGAACAATTTACATATACGCCTAAAGAACAAAAATTTTCAAAGGCCAAATTAAAAATGACCATTAATAATACCGAATATATCTCTGACAGCTTTACGATTTCTTATGATTTAAACATCAGTACCAGTTTAGTTTGTGACGGCACAACAGAAATTAATTGGGACAAACCTGCCGATGTTGCTTCATTTAATATTTATCAATTAACAGGTGATCATTTAGAATTTAAAGAACAAACAACAAACACCAGTTATACTTATACTGATGGAAAAATCCACACGGTAATTCCTGTATTTGATAATACCGAAGGAATAAAAAGTGAGTCAACGTTACAATACACCGAAAACTCAAATTGTTATTTTGAGTTGACTTTGGCAGAAGTTTTTGAGGAGGATAAAGTAAAGATAGATGCCAGTCTTTTCAGTTTGTACAACATCAAAAGAATTGATTTGGTAAAAATAATTAATGATGTTGAAAGTGTTATTAGTACAATAAACGATATCAATTCAAAAACATTTTCTTTTTTGGATGCTGCCCCGATAAAGGGCAGCAATAAATATAAAATAAATATAATTTTAGAAAACAATAACGTAGTAAGTTCGCTAATTCTTGATACTAATTATTTAGGTGATGATTTGTTTTTTGTACACCCCACATCACTGAGCAAAAATGAAGAATTAAATATTGAAGCTAAAAAAGAAGGAAACGCTATTTTCTATCTGTACAACATTAGTGGACAAAATACTATTACTTCTCCTTTACTTTCTAAAACCAATACTATCCATCTAAAAAATACTGCATCGGGAATTTATATCTATAAAATAGTTACAAACTCAGGCGAAATGCAAACAGGCAAAATTGCAGTTTTTTAAGCTCTTGACACAGAATCTTACTTTGTAAAAACCAGATCATTAACCAAATCTATTTCGTCCTGGCTTATTGTATGTCCCATATTTGGATAGATTTTTTTTGTAACCAAAGCTCCCATTTTTTTAAGAAGCACTTCGGTTTCATTTACTCTTTCAACGGGAACATGAAAATCAGGATCGCTTGTTCCGATGAAAATCGGTGTGTTTTCGAAATTTCCTGAATAATGATTTTCATACACTTTATCACCTATAAGTCCACCAGTAAAAGCTGCTACACCGCCATATTTTGCAGCATTTCTGGCTGTAAATTCCAATGCAAGACAAGCTCCCTGCGAAAATCCGAGGAAATAAATGTTTTCTTTCTCAATTCCATTTTGCTGAACTGCTTCAACAACCTGAGCGATGGTTTCTAATGATTTTGAAAACGAAGGCTCATTCTCTTCAATCGGTACTAAAAAGGAATACGGATACCAGGTTCTGTTTTCTGCCTGAGGCGCTATTAATGCAAAATTTTCCACCTTAAGATACTTCGCAATCGAAAGAATATCGTTTGAACCTGCACCACGCCCGTGAAGCATAATTAATGCTTTTTTTGCTTCTTTTAAAGGCGTTCCTGCTGTTATATTTTCTAAATTCATGATTGTATTTTTTAAATTATTTTTTCCAGATATCCTGATATTCATCCGGATGTTTCTTGAACTGCGCATGTACATAAGGACAAAGTGGTAAAACCATCAAATTATTGGCACGTACATAAGATGTCATTTCATCCAAAAGCTTTTTTGCATAACCTTTTCCTTCAGCTTCAGGCTCAACACCGGTATGGTAAACAGTCAGTAAATCCGGTTTGATGCTTACTGTCATTTCTCCCAGTTTTTTATCATCAACATAAAGATTAAAAGCTCCATGTTTTTTCTCGTCTAATTCTAATTTTATTGTTTCCATAGTATTTTTTATTTATAAAATTAATTTACGCCTAATTTAAGCGTAAACTAATTTCATTTTTTTATTGATTTAAATATCTTTTAGTAATTAATTAATTTTAACCAAGTGCTTTTCAATGGCAGCTCTTTGTGATTCATATTGTGCCGGAAGTTTTAAGTTTTGTCCTAATTCTTCTAAGCTTTCATCTACTGTAAATCCGGGATTATCTGTTGCGATTTCAAACAAAACTCCTCCTGGTTCTCTGAAATATAGAGAATGGAAATATTGTCTGTCGATTTGTGGTGTAATTGACAATCCAAACTCTTCTATTTTTTCACGGAAGTGTATTAGAATTTCATCATTTTTCACACGGAAAGCCACATGGTGAACAGTTCCATTTGCATTTAAACCACGTTTTTCATCAGCCAATTCTACTAAGTCAACAATTGCGGCATTTTCTACAGCATCTGTTGCATAACGATAACGGTTTACGTCCTGATCAATTAATTTGTAACCAAATATTTCTGTTAAAACTAAAGCAGTTGGTTTAATATCGTTTAAAGTTAAAGTAATATTGTGAAAACCTTTTGTTGCAACATCCGCTTTTACTTCGTCAGTTTCCCAGCCTTTTCTGTTATCGTCTGTTTTAGATTCGATTAATTCTAATTTTAATCCGTCCGGATCTAAGAAAGTAAGATATTTTTCTCCGAATTTCTCAGCAGGTTTGTTATAAATTACATTGTACTGCTCAAAACGTTTCTGCCAGAAATCAAGGCTTCCTTTTGGAACAGAATATCCTATTTCAGTAGCCATTCCAGAACCTTTTCTTCCTTGCTGAATTCCTTCTCCCCAAGGGAAAAAAGTTAAAATTGTTCCTGCGCTTCCTACTTCATCACCAAAATAAAAATGGTACGTTCCCGGATCATCAAAATTCACTGTTTTTTTGATGAATCTTAATCCTAAGATTTTTGAGTAAAAGTCGAAATTACGTTTTGCGTCACCTGCAATTGCAGTAATATGGTGTAAGCCTAAAATTTTATTTTCCATGGTATTTTATGTATTAAAGTTGTTTTGATTTTCTTTTACAAATTTACTTCCGTTATACCTGTTTATCGATTAACCTAGATTAAGAAATGAAAATTGCTTAAAACTGTTGTTTTTCTTATTATATAATCAGTCGTGTTCTTAATAACTGAATTAACTTTTTGTAAGTTAATCTACCTAAAAATAATATAAATGATTACCCTAATTCTATAAAATGGAATCAATCGTGTTTCGGAAATTTGTGAAAAAGCAAGAAACATGAAAAACTTTTTACGAAATAACGGACTCAGTATCTGTTTTCTACTATTATTTTTCGGCGCATTAATCGGTCAAATATTTTTTGGGTTCGAAGAACATAATAAAGAATTGATTGAGGAAGGCAGTACTGCTATTACGCTTTCTTCTTATCTTATTTCAGGTCATTTTATTCAATCGACTTTTGAAAATTGGGAAAGCGAATTTCTACAAATGGCCTTGTTTGTTGTATTAACCATTTTTTTTATGCAGCGGGGTTCTTCAGAATCTAAAGACTTAGACAAAGAAGAAGAATTTGACAGAGAACCTTCGCCTACGCGAAAAGATGCACCCTGGCCTGTAAAAAAAGGCGGATGGATTCTTAAAATCTACAAACATTCACTTACGATTGTTTTATTGTTATTGTTTATACTTTCTTTTTGTGCTCATTTTTACGGAAGCCTTAAAGATGAAAATGAGCAGTTGGCCTTAAAAGGAATGCCTTTGGAATCTGCCTCTGATTATTTGGGAGATACGAGGTTTTGGTTTGAATCTTTTCAAAACTGGCAAAGCGAATTTTTATCTGTTTTTGCCATCGTAATACTTTCTGTTTATCTGAGACAAATTGGCTCTTCGCAATCTAAACCTGTAGATGCTCCTCATATGAAAACAGGCGAATAGCTCTATTTTTTTTGAAATAAATATAGCAGAAATCTTTTTATCAATTAAAACTATCATTATGCCAACAGTTACACCTTGGAGCGCAACGGCGCAGGAAGATATTGAAAATAGTGAAATACTTTTAGAAAGAAAAATTGTTGATTACACCTATCAATTTTACAATACAGGTGATTCTTTATGGATTGTGGTATTGATGCCTGAAAACGGAAAAATAGCTTTTCGTGCGGCATTTGCAATGAACAGCTGTTTTGAAGTTACAAATCTTTTTGATGATGAAGATACCACAGTTTTTATACTCGATTCCAGATTGGGAAGTTATGAAGTTCGCATCAATTTTCCGGCAGGTGTATTACATTATACAACAACATTTACAGCAAAAACTGCCTTAATGATTCCGTTTTGGCCACGAGATATAATTCCGCTTACACAAAGTGGAAGTTTAGAAAATACGTCTGGAAATATTCACATGGCACAATTCGGGTCGCGATCAGGATTGTTATTTGCCAGCATTACAAAACCACAAACAGGATCCTTTTTTTATTTTCAAAATCTTACTTCATTGTCTGAGTATTGCGAAGTTACCAAAACAGAATCGAAAAATACCGTTGGAGGAACATGGCCGGAAATTGGATTTCAGCTTCCAACAACGGATGAATTGCCTCTTCCACCCAATCAGGCATTTACAATATCAGATGCTTATATAATAGTAGAGACTGAAATTTTTAAAGATACAACAGCTATTTGTGAGCACTTTTTAAATAATCTTGTTACTATTTACAAAGTGCTTGAACAGCCAAGAATTGAATATCATAATTGGCCGGATATCGCTCAAAAAGTTTTAAATGATTTACAGCATAACAAAGGTGCATGGCAACAGGTAAACGGAATTCAGTATCTAAATGCTTACTTATGCGACTATGACACACCTCCTGAAAGTATGGTACAATTGGCTGTATTGGCACCTTTTAAGGAATTTGAAAAATGGAGTGGTGAAAAACAATCGATCTGCGATGATTTAATTAAGGGGCTGCCTGCTTTTTATGATCCAAAAATAAATTGCCTTAACAGATGGCTTCCTTCGATGGTAGACAAACTTGACAACTCAGAAGAACAAAAAAAAGAGATGGTGATGGATTCCTGGTATCTACACCATCCCTTAATGAATTTAGCAAGACTGGCTTTAAAGGGAGACAAAACTGCAAAAAAACTGGTATTAGATTCTATTGATTATGTTATAAAAGTGGCGCATCATTTTAAATACAAATGGCCTGTATTTTATAATATGGAAACCCTCGAAACAATCAAGGAAGAAACTGCTCCCGGTGCCGGGGGAGAAAGGGATGTTGCGGGATCTTACGCCCATTTGATGCTGCTGATTTTTAAATTAACCAAAGAAAAACGCTATTTAAACGAAGCAGAAAAAGCAGCCAGAAAATTGGCAGATCTGGGCTTAACTATATTATACCAGGCCAACAATACAGCTTTTGCCGCTGCGGCACTATTAGAACTATTTAAAATTACTAATAAAAAGCTGTACCTCGAGATAAGTTATACCTGTCTGAGCGGATTATTTAAAAATATCCAGCTTTATGACTGCAAATATGGCTATGGTAAAAATTATAATAATTTCTTTTCAATATTTCCCCTCAATGATGCACCATATACTGCTGCTTATGAAGAATTAGAAGTCTACGCAGCTTTATCAGAATATTTATCACTGGCTAAAGATGTTGACATTTTAGCATCATTAAGAACGCTGATACCGGAGTTTATTAAATATACCGTGAGCAGGATTGCTTATTATTATCCAACAATGCTGCCAAAAGAAATGCTTTCGGAAGAAGTTAAAACAGGCGAAATACAAGCTGATCTCTGGGTTCCTCTGGAGGATTTGTACAATGGCTGGGAAAAAAGCGGTCAGGTTGGTCAGGAAGTATATGGCAGCGGAATGGCTTTTGGAATTGTGGCAAGACAATACATCAAAATCGATGAAGATTTTCTTCTTTTTATCGATTATCCTAATGAACATACGAAAAGAGGAAAATCGATTACTATCAAATTAGATGGTGACAAAGATATGATCTGCAATTTGAAAATTATAAAACTCAAAGACCGTAAAATTCAAATGAAAGTGTTTTATGATAATGAACTTCTTGATCCCTTTACAAAGAATGTCAGCATACAGGAATATAAAATTTCTGGTCAGGGTTCAGTTAAAGTTCAATGGTAATATTTAATAAAAACCCGGCACTAAAAAATAGCATCTGCTGTTAGAAATTCCAGCAGTTTGCAAATAATAATCATTTATAAAAAAACAAACAATGGAACAATTAACAAATTACTTTGGACAAAATATTAAAGACAAGCGAATTGTAGTAACCGGTGGCACAACCGGAATAGGAAAAGCAATTGCCGATGTATTGGTCTCTCTGGGCGGACGCGTTCTTATTTTTGGAAGAGATGAAAAAGATTTTAAAAATGCTGTCGAAGATCTTAAACAGCAATTTCCCGGCTGCGAAGTTTATGGAACTCCTGCCGATGTAACCAAAAAAGAAGATATCGATAAAATATTGCAAATTGTAGATACTGAGTTGGGCGGAATTGATATTCTTATTAACAATGCAGCATTAGGTGCTCCGGGAATTACACAGGAAACTTACAAGGATTACAAGTATATTATTGATACCAATATTACTGGTTACCTGGCTTTTGCTCAGGAAGCCTCATTACGAATGAAAGAGCAAAAATCCGGGCATATCATTAATATTGGGTCTATGAGTGCCGAGAGCCGTACTCCGGAAAGCACCATTTATGTAGCTACTAAATCTGCAATACGAGGTTTTAGCACATCGCTTCGTAAGGAATTAAATCCGCTTGGAATTAAAGTTTCACTTATAGAACCCGGAGCCGTAACAAGTGATATGCAGCCAGGCACTAAAGAAGAGCATAAGGAAAAAATAGAAAAAATGGAAATGCTCGAAGCGTATGATATTGCTATGAGTGCCCTATTCTGTTTATCTCAGCCAAAGAGATGCGATATTGTAACGATGCAAATTCGACCACATCTTCAAATTATATAAAAGATTTCTGATGGTAATTTGGTTGGATGGTAATTGTACAATATTGCGGAATAATCTTATAAATCCAAGTTATTCGTATAGCTTAAATTTGATTTATAAGTTAATTAAAGATCACAAAAACCTCATAATGTGACGATAACATAAAAAAAATTAAATCTAAACAAAGCAAAAACTAATGAAAAATTTTCAAGACGAAAAACAGCGTGATTTGTCGATAAACAAATCCGACGGAACTAATAAGTTTCTGACTACTGATCAGGGTGTTCGTATTAACGATGATAACAATTCGTTAAAAGCCGGCGAAAGAGGACCTTCCTTACTCGAAGATTTTATTCTAAGAGAAAAAATTACGCATTTTGACCATGAACGTATTCCGGAAAGAATCGTACACGCACGTGGTTCAGGGGCGCACGGTTTTTTTGAAGTAACAAACCCAATTCCTGAATTAACAAAAGCGGGATTTTTAAAAGAAGCCGGATTAAAAACACCCGTTTTTGCCAGATTTTCTACCGTTGCAGGTTCAAGAGGTTCTACAGATCTTGCGCGGGATGTACGAGGATTTGCTGTAAAATTTTACACGCAGGAAGGTATTTATGACCTTGTTGGCAATAATATACCTATATTTTTTATTCAGGACGCCTCAAAGTTTCCCGATTTAGTTCACGCTGTAAAACCAGAACCTCATAACGAAATGCCTCAGGCAGCATCTGCTCACGATACTTTTTGGGATTTTATTTCCTTAATGCCCGAGTCGATGCACATGATTATGTGGGTAATGTCTGATCGTGCGATTCCAAGAAGCTATAGAATGATGGAAGGTTTTGGAGTTCATACTTTTAGATTGATTAATGAAGCTGGAGAATCGACTTTTGTGAAATTTCACTGGAAACCTAAATTAGGAACACATGCTGTTGTGTGGGATGAAGCCCAAAAAATTTCGGGTAAAAATCCAGATTTTCACAGAGAAGATTTATGGGAAGCGATCGAAATGGGAAATTTTCCTGAATGGGAATTAGGCGTTCAGATCATTCCTGCAGAAGACGAACACAAATATGAATTTGACTTACTTGACCCGACCAAAATTGTTCCCGAAGAACTTGTTCCGGTAAAGATTGTGGGAAGAATGGTTTTAGATAGAAATCCCGATAATTTCTTTGCAGAAACAGAACAAATTGCCTTTCACCCAGGGCATGTTGTACCGGGAATTGATTTTACAAACGATCCGTTGCTTCAGGGAAGATTATTTTCTTATACCGATACACAACTTTCAAGATTAGGAAGTCCTAATTTTCATGAAATTCCGATTAACAGAAGCGTTGCGCCCGTACATAATAACCAACGTGACGGACATATGCGTCAGGAAATTAATAAAGGTCGTGTAAGTTATCATCCAAATTCACTTGGCGGAGGATGTCCGTATCAGGCTAAAATTGCCGAAGGTGGTTTTGCAAGTTTCAACGAGCGCATCGATGCACATAAAGTAAGAGAAAGAAGTGAAAGTTTTGCAGATCATTTTGGTCAGGCAAGATTATTCTTTAACAGCCAGACAGATGTAGAAAAAAGCCACATCGTAAAAGCACTGCGTTTTGAACTTGGAAAAGTTGAAACTACTGCTGTCAGAGTTAGAATGCTGGGGCTTTTATCTCAGGTTGATACGCAATTAGCAGAAAAAGTTGCCTTGGGTCTTGGTGCTACGGTTCCGCCTGTATTGGAAACTCCAATTAATCAGGGCGTATCTCCGGAAAATGAAAATGGAAATCAGGAACCACAAACAGTAGATTCATCCGTTGACAGTTCTGATGCTCTTTCTATGCTTAAAAACCCTACCAATTCGCCTACAATTGCTTCCAGAAAAGTGGCTATTATTTGTTCTGACGGAGTTTCTGAAGCAGCAGTCCTAAACATGAAAAGTGCGCTTCTTAAAGAAGATGCAAAAGGTTTTATAGTTGCGCCGCATTTAGGATCTGTTGTTACAGATGCTGACGGAGCAGTTGCAGCAGATTATAGTTTGCTAACCGCATCTTCTGTTTTATTTGATGCCGTTTACATTCCGCATGGATTAGGCCTTGACGTTTTAGCTGAAAATGATGATGTGAACGAATTTATAAACGATGCCTACAAACACTGCAAAGTAATTGGTGCCGATGGCGAAGCAACAAAAATATTAAGCGCAGCACCTTTTGTTGCCAAAATAACAAACAATGATGACGGACTTATTTTATCCAGCGAACCTGGCACACAATCATTTGCATTAGATTTTATTGCTGCTATGGCACAACATCGTTTTTGGGAACGCGAAACCAACTTATACAATTAACATTCAAAATAAAAAGATATGAAAAATTCAGAAAAACCAACTGAAACTAAAATTGCTGCCACAAAAAGCACCAAGAAAAATAATCTTGTCGAACCCGCATCAGACGCTGCGGCAGATTTAAGAGAATTATTTATTGACAGTCTTAAAGATATTTACTGGGCAGAAAATGCACTTGTGGGTGCCTTACCAAAAATGTCTGCCAATGCTACAGCTCCAAGCCTTTCGGGAGTTATTTCAGAGCATGTTCTCGTTACCGAAAATCATGTTGCAAGACTTGATAAAGTTTTTGACTTACTGGGAGAAAAAGCCGAAGGAAAAAAATGCGAAGCTATGGCCGGATTATTGAAAGAAGGCGACAGTATTTTGCTTGAAACAATTCCAGGCTCGGTTAGAGATGCAGGGATTATTTCGGCATCACAAAAAATCGAACATTATGAAATTGCAACTTATGGTACTTTAGTCGCTTTTGCAAAAGCATTGGGAGAAAATGACGCTGCAAAATTATTAGCACAAACTCTGGCCGAAGAAAAAGAGGCAGATTGTTTACTAAATGATGTTGCTTTAAATACCGTAAATATTGTAGCGGCAGAATAACGAAACTAAATATTACCTTGTAATAAAAGACACTACTTTTTTTCATTTACCTGAAAACATCTGTACTTCGTGCAGATGTTTTTGCATTCAATTTTAACATCAAATTTTTTTAAATATAACCTATTATGAAAGAATTTCTGCATGACATTGCCCAACATATAGAAGGATATTATCAAAACATTGTTGATATCACACCAAAATTATTACTCGCCATTCTGGTTGTTTTAATCTCCTGGTTTATAGCATCGCGTGTTCGGGTATTTGCAGATCGAAGATTAAAACAACGAATGCATGATCCATTATTAGCGACTTTTATTGCCAATCTTATCAAAGCGGTCCTTATTGTTATTGGGTTTTTATTTATGTTCCGCGTTATTGGGCTTACAGGCGTCGCACAAAGTGTTTTGGCCGGTGCTGGAATTTCGGCGTTTATTATTGGTTTTGCCTTAAAAGATATTGGCGAAAACTTTTTAGCGGGAATTTTACTCGCTTTCAAAAGACCTTTTTCTGTTGGTGATATTATCGAAAGTAATGGCGTAAAAGGAAAAGTCGTGGCATTAAATCTTCGTGATACACAGATAAAAAGTGACAGTAAAAACATTTATATTCCAAATGCATTATTAATAAAAAATACGCTTATCAATTTTAATAGTGAAGGATTTCTTCTTCAGGATTTTACTATCGGGCTTGAATATGGATCTGATTATAAAAAGGCAATTGATTTGATCACCGAGGTTATGAAAGCGGATGACGAAATTGTAGATAAAGGATATTCAAATTCGGCTGTAGTATCTGGCATTACAGGTGCCGTTGTACAAGTCAATGTAAGATATTGGGTAAAAACCGACTTAAAGGTTACGGATGGTAAACATCGCTCTGAAATTGTAATTAAAGTTGCCGAAGTATTAAAAACAAATGGCTTTGTTCTAAAATAGCAAAATTAACATTCAGAATGATTCTTCTAAAACAGCGCAATACAACATGACAGTTCTTCTAAAAATTAATTTAAATTTTAAACAAAAGATATCAAATATGGTATCTTTTGTTATTTAGTTAAAGATTAAATCAATTAAATTCTAAAACAAATTATTAGGATATCTTTCGTAATTTTATAGAACACATGAGTTAAATTGGGCTTTAAGAACTCTAGCTTAAATTGTTTCAGGCAAAAAATAGAAATCTATGAACGTTATTATTGATAAAGAAGCGACGAAAAAAATATTGCCTATTATTTTGGCAACTTCCATTTTTATGCAAATGCTTGATTCTACAATTCTTAATACTTCTATAACTGCTATTGCCAAAGATTTGCATGAATCGCCGCTGGAAATGCAAAATGCTATTATAAGTTATGTATTAACGTTGGCGCTTTTTATGCCTGTAAGCGGTTTTTTGTCGGACAAATTTGGAACCAGAAAAATATTTATTTTTGCTTTATTACTTTTTAGCCTTGGCTCTTTGTTTTGTGCCCTTTCTCAAAACTTAATGCACTTGGTTATTGCCCGTGTTATTCAGGGTATTGGAGGAAGTTTAATGACACCTGTAGGGAAACTGGCACTTATTAGAACATTTCCAAAAAATGAATTATTACAGGCAATGAATTTTGCTATCATTCCAGCTTTAATTGGACCTGTTTTAGGTCCGTTGATTGGAGGATATATGGTCGATTATTTATCCTGGCACTGGATTTTCTTAATCAATATTCCTTTTGGTATTATTGGTATTATTTTAAGTTTAAAATACATGCCTGATTACAAATCTCCAATAATTGATTTTGATTTAAAAGGCTTCCTGATTTTTGCAGCCGCTTCACTCCTATTATCAATTTCTTTAGAATTGTTTGGCAATACCGTTCGTTTATCGCCGGTTTTAGTTGTTTTAATGTCAGGATTTTTAATGCTGTATTGGTATTATCGTCATGCCACGAAAGATAATAATCCTATTTTTCCCTTAAATTTATTTCAGGTAAGAACCTTTCGTGTGGGTATTGTTGGTAATTTGGCAACGCGGCTGGGTTTTAGTTCTATTCCTTTGCTATTACCTATGATGATCCAGATTGCTTATGGTCAGTCTGCAGTGACCTCAGGATGGATTGTTGCACCTATGGCACTTACCGCAATGTTTGGAAAATCGGCGGTAATTAAAATTTTAAATACTTTTGGATATCGCAAAACTTTAATGGTCAACACTTTTATTATTGGTATATTAATTTGTGCTTTGGCCATTCCGTCAATTCATACATCTATTTATTGGTATATTCCGATTATTTCTGTTTTGGGTTTCTTCAACTCCATACAATTTACCTCGATGAATTCTATTTCTATTGCTGATTTAAGGGTTTATCACACAAGCAGCGGTAATTCATTAGTCTCTGTAAATCAGCAATTAGCAATAGGTTTTGGTATTGCTTTCGGATTATTGGTACTCAAAATTTTTCAGGGTGATGTAAAACTCATTCATAACGAGATTCATAACGCCTTTCGCTACACCTTTCTGGTGGTTGGTTCTTTAACTATTTTATCGGGCTTAGTTTTTAGAAGACTGCATTTAAAAGATGGTGATAATTTAAAATCTACTATTTAAATTTAGTATTTAGCCCAAATTTTAAAAACCGAAGAATTTCATCATATTCTTTTATGAATGCAAAGTTTAAGAATCATTAGTTACAACACTTCATTTTATACTTAACATGGACGTAAGTTTGATGAAAAAAGAAAACGCAGAATTATTATTAAGCGTAAATACGTCGAGTTTCAAAGCAAAAGAATGTATTAACATTATGTATTTTTATTGTTTCTTATAGTAGTATAGGACAAGAATAACAGTTTAATTCAAAAAAAATAAACTGACTCAATAGAAATAATGAGAAAATTTCCATAATTTAACTCTCTCAATATTTAAAATCAATAAATAATTAAACAGATAAGAAATGAAAAAATTAAGCGTATTTACATTAGCAGCGGTTACTTTATTTTTAACGTCATGCGGAAAAAAATCATCTAACGAGACAACGACAGCTGCAGAACAAGAGGTTGCAGAAAAAAAAGGCGAAGTTTTACCGGTAAATTTAGAAACTTCGAAGGTAAACTGGAAAGCATTTCATAAAGGAGGTTTTGCTCCTCGTTGGGGAACTCTTAGCCTTACATCAGGAGAAGTTTCTGTTGAAGGCGGAGAACTTACAGCAGGTGACTTTGTAATAGATATGAAATCTATTAAAGTTGATCCGGCATCTGTAACAGAAAAAGATAAAAAATATTCTGAATTGGAGGCTCACTTAAAAGGTGCTGATTTTTTTGATGTAGAGAAAAATCCAACGGCAACTTTTAAAATTACAAAAGTTGCGGCATTAGATCCTGCTGCTAAAGATGTAATTGAAGGTGCTAATAAAACAGTAAGCGGTAACCTTACCTTAAAAGGAAAAGCAGTAAATGTTACTTTCCCGGCAAAAGTTACTGTTGCTGAAGGAACTGCATCAATTCAGGCTAAATTTACGGTTAACCGTACAGATTGGGATATCAAATTTGGAGCTTCTGAGGCTGATCCTGCTGAATGGATGATCAGTAAAGATATTGAGATTGGTATTGATGTGAACGCAGCAAAAAAATAACAACAGATCATTATTTTTGATACAAAAAGCCCCTCTTAATTATAAGAAGGGCTTTTTAATTTTAACTGATATTTCATCATTATTGACTGGAATTTTTGTTAAACCAGACAATATATGCATCAACCGCTTTTTGAAGAAACTCCTTAATTTCTTCTTTCTGAATATTCCCTTGATCATCAAAAAGTTCATTTACTTTGGTAAGATAAACTTCAGGCTGCTGCATAACAGGAACATTTAGAAAAACCAAACTTTGTCTTAAATGGTGATTAGCACCAAAGCCAGAAATACTGCCTGGCGAATTACTAAATACGGCTCCGGGTTTACCGTCCCACACACTTTTTCCGTAAGGACGCGAACCTACATCCAATGCGTTTTTTAAAACTGCGGGCACTGATCTGTTGTATTCCGGTGTTATAAAAATTGCACCATCAATTGCTTTTACTTCATTTCTGAAAACAGTGTAAGATTCCGGCACTTGATTTTCATCATCAAAATCCTGATTATAGAGCGGTAAATCATCCAAAGAAATTATTTTAAATTCAAATTCTGCAGGTGCCATTGCTGCAACAGCTTTAGCTATTTTTCTTGAAAATGATTCCTTACGCAAACTTCCTGCGAAAAGTCCAATTACTTTGTTCATATCAAATGTTTTTTAATTACAGTTACTACAGCTTTTGCAGTATAACTTACTTTAAATAAAAATTAATCGATTAATAATCTTTCGTCATATAATAAAGTTAGTCAAAAAAGCAAATTGGTATAAATAAGAACTCATAAAATTGACGTAAAATTCTTAAGATTATATAAAACTAAAACATCTTATTTTTTTATTAAAAACCAATAAATATGTCTTAAAATCCTTTTATTCTTACAAAAACCACTCAGTAGCCAAACCACTACATTTTGTTAATATTGAGTTAACACCGGGCTTCTTCAATCTCATAATTTTGCCAAAAAATTAAACCAATATAAAACATTAGATGAAAAAAATTATTTTTATTTTGATTATTTTACTCTCGACTTTAGGTCATGCTCAAGTTACGAGTTCTGCCATGTCTGGGATTGTTAGATCAAATAAGGGGGAGGCTCTGCCTGGGGCAACAGTAGAAATTGTTCATAAACCAACGGGAACAAAGTACTTCTCAACTTCTGATTTTGACGGTGGATACGCTGCACAAGGTTTGAGACCAGGAGGTCCTTACACGGTTAAAGTAACTTATATTGGTTACAAAACAACAGAAATCACAGACATTAATGTCGGTTTAGGTAATAACTTAACTGTAAACATTGCTATTGAAGAAGAACCAAATGCGCTTCAGGAAGTTGTAGTTTCTACAAAATCAAAAGGAAATTTTAATAAAGGAAGAACTGGTGCTTCACAACAGTTTTCAAATAGAGAAATCGCTGCAGTTCCGGTATTAGGAGCCCGTTCGATAAACTCTGTTACAAAATACAATGCAAATGCCGGAGCTAACGGAACATTTGGCGGACAGGATTCAAGATTAAATAATTTTACTATTGATGGTTCTGTATTTAACAACGGATTTGGTCTTGGATCAGATTCACAAGCCGGAGGTAGAACTGGTTCGACTGCAATTTCATTAGATGCAATTGAGCAGTTACAAGTAAACATTGCTCCATATGACATTCGTCAATCTGGTTTTTTAGGTTCAGGTATTAATGCCGTAACAAGAAGTGGAACAAACGAAATCGAAGGATCTGTTTATACTTCTACAAGAAATAATAAAAAAGATTTTATCGGTACTCACGCTGGGGATGTAACAATTAAACCAGGTAAATTTGAAGAAACAATCTGGGGAGCTCGTATTGGAGCGCCAATTATCAAAGATAAATTATTCTTTTTTGGAAATTTTGAAACTATTGACAATGTAAGCCCGGCTACAAACTGGACATCTACAGGTTCTCCGCAACCAAGTGGTCAGGTTTCTCTTCCTACATATACTGAAATGCAGACTCTTTCTAACTTTATGAAAGATAAGTTTGGTTATGATACAGGTGCATGGGAAAACTATGATTCTTCAAAAGAATCAAAGAAATTCTTAACAAGAATTGACTGGAATATCAATGACAATCATAAACTTACTGCTCGTTATGTATTTCATAATTCATCTTCGGATCAGTTAACTTCTAACTCAAATTCATTAGGTTTTGGTAACAGAACTAATAGTGCATTAGCAATGTCATTCAAAAATAGTGGATATACAATTTTAGACAACACAAGATCTATTGTATTAGAATTGAATAGTAAATTAAGCAATTCATGGTATAATAACTTCATTGGAGGTTATGACAAACAAATTGAAGACCGAGGTTTAATTGGAGGTGGTTTATTCCCAACAATTGATATTAAACAAGGAACTGCTACTTATATTTCAGTTGGTTTAGACCCTTTTACTCAAGGTAACAAACTTTCTTACTCAACATTACACTTTACAGATAATTTGACTAAAACTATTGGAAAACACTCTTTAGTATTTGGTGCAAACTTTGAATATTTCAAATCTAGTAACTTGTTTTTCTCAGGATCAAACGGAGTTTACGTTTTTAACTCTTTAGCAGATTTTTATGCTTCTGCAAATGAATCTCTTGCAAATGGTGGCGCGACATCAACTACAATTAGTACTATGCCTAATAAAGTTCAATTTAAATATTCTGCTTTGCCTGGAGGTGCTGAACCAATGCAAATACTAAAATCTAACAAATTAGATTTATATGCTCAGGATGAAATGAAATTGAGTGATAAATTTAAATTAACTGTTGGTTTAAGAGCTTCAAGAATATGGTATGCTGATACAGCATTAGAAAACCCAACAGTTACTGCTATGACTTTCGCTGATGGCGAAAAATTCAATACTAGTTCAATGCCGGATGCAGCAATATTATTCGAGCCTAGAGTTGGTTTCAACCTTGACTTAAATGGTGATGCTTCAACAATTGTTCGAGGAGGTTCAGGAGTATTTACTGGTAGATCTCCTGGTGTATATTTATCAAACCAAATTGGAAACAACGGAGTTCTTACTGGTGTTGTAGATGTTAGTGGTGCTGATGTATATACAAAAGGATATGGTTTTACAGCAAATCCAGCACAATATTTTACTCCAACTACACCTACAGCTCCATCAACTTATGACTTGTCATTTAATAAGAAAAACTTCAAATCTCCTCAGGTTTGGAAAACTACAATGGCAGTTGATCAAAAACTTCCTTTTGGATTCACAGGTACAGTTGAAGGAATACTTCAAAAAAATATTAATGCGATCACTTATTACAATGCTAACTTTGATGCTCCGGTTGGAACATTTAGCGGTAATGACAACAGACCAAGATATTCTCGTAATGATGCCGGAACACGTGTAAATGATAATGTTTCAAACGGTATTGTTTTAGCAAACTCTGATGAAGGATATTTTTATTCTACAACATTTAAATTAGAATACCCATACCAAAGAGGACTTTGGGGATCATTCGCCTACACGCACTCTAACGCGACAGATTTAATGTCACCAGGTTCAGTAGCTTCAGGTTCATGGACAAGTGCTAGATCTGTAAATGGAAATAATGATTTGGATGTTTCTAATTCAAACAACAATACACCAAATCGTTTGGTTGGAGTTATTGGTTACAGAATTGAATATGGTAAAGGTCTTGGAGGTGCAACTTCTATCAACTTAGGTTATATTGGAGAACAAGCAAGTCCATTTACTTACACTTACAGTGGAGATATGAATGGAGACAGAATTAGTGGTAATGATTTACTTTATGTACCAAACAGCGCAAGTGAACTTACGTTTGCTCCTCTTGTAGTATCTAGTACAGTAAATAATGTTACAACTTCAAGAACTTACTCACAAGATGAGCAAAGAGCTGCGTTTGATGCTTATATCAATCAGGATAAATATTTACGTTCAAGAAGAGGTCAATATGCTCAAAGAAATGAATCTACTTTACCAATGTTACACAGATTAGATTTATCTATCTCTCAAGATATATACATCAAAATAGCTGGTAAAAAGAATACTTTTCAATTTAGAGCTGATATCCTGAACTTTACAAACATGGTAAATAAAGACTGGGGATTATCACAAAGAGCAACAAATCCAAATGTTCTGGCTTATTCTAGTACAACAGGTGCAAATGTCCCTGTTTATACCCTTGCTACACAAACAGATCCTAATGGAAACAGGTATTTAATTAAAGATACTTTCCAAAAGAACTCTTCAACATCAGATGTTTGGCAAGCACAATTTACACTTAGATACATATTTGGTAACTAAACTATTTTTTACAAATAAATTAAAACCAAAATAATTAATAAAACGACATTGACTTTTAGTTAATGTCGTTTTTTCGTATTGGAAAAATTAAAGAAGTTGAAATCTGGAAAATATTGGACTCGCCATAAAAAAGTCCTGTTTTAATATTAAAAATAACAATATCATCAGGAATCTTTTAATATTTTTGATCTATGAAGAAGTCCCCAAAAATGCAATTCATCTAATACTTTTTCTAACGAAATTCCATGCTCTGTGATTGAATATTCGACTTTTGGAGGAAATGAATCATAAACCTGACGTGTAATAAGTTTATTTGCTTCTAATAATTTTAATTCTCTTGACAGCGTTTTATCTGTAATACCAATTACACTTTTTGATAATTCTCCAAATCTTTTTGGATGTTCCGCAAGAGAAAAAAGAATAAGTAATTTCCATCTTCCCTCTACCGCTTCAAGAGCATCTTTTATAGAAAGCATTGTTTTAGGGCATCCACCTTTTGAAATCATAACGTATTGATTATCTAATTACTTTACCTCTGGATAGTACTATCCAAAGGTAAAGCAATATCGTTTGGATAGTAAAAGTATCTAATTTTGATAAAAACTTATAAAAAATGGAAGAAAACAAAATTAAAAAATTGAAAAAAATCGTTGTATGGATAGTTCAGATGCTGCTATTTGCAATTTTTGCATGGGCAGGATTTATGAAAATTTTTAAACCAAACGATCTGACATTTCCCTGGATAAAAGATAATGTAATTTTAGTACTGATTACTGGTATAATTGATCTTTTGGCAGCGACAGGAATTCTATTTCCTTCTCTATTCAATAGTAAATCCAGACTGACAGTTTATTCAGCTTACGGAATTATAGCATTAATGTTTAGCGCTATCACCTTTCATATTTGTCGAGGAGAAGCTAAAGATGTTGGGTTTAATATCTTCATTATTATTGCCGCCTTATTTATAGTTTGGAGCAAAAAACAACTTTAAGTAAATTGTTATGATTATCTAAATCCTGCAATATCCAAATGCTATTATATAACAATACATTTTTAAAAAGGAATTAAATTTGAGACACTTACTTAAAAATACGATTATGAAAAATTATTTAATTCTTTTACTATCAATTCTCGTTTTTTCATGTCAACAAAAAGGAACCAAGGAAACTACTGTTGAAACCTCAGACACTATTTTCACGAAGAAAAATAAAGAGGAGAAAAAAGAAGAGAACAAACAAATAGACGATACTATTTTTATGAATTTTGCGGATAATAAAGGTTTATACACAGCTGAAGGCTCTTTAGATTCAATTCATTCTAAAATATATGTCAAATTTAAAAATGAGGATTTAGGCGAATTGAATGCAAAGATCATTCCGTCTACCGGCAAAGGAAATATCCGTTTCAACCAAATTATTTTTCCCGATAAATCCTCAGATGGCCCATTTGGAATGGATTTAAAAATTCAACTTAAGCAAAAAGGAAATCATGTCCTTGTAATTGGACATTCGCTAATGGCTGACAGTCCTTTTTGGGGTAAATTCGAAGTACAGCTTGAAAATAAAAAAGAATAATCTAAAAAGTCCTAATTAAAATTAGGACTTTTTTATGGGTAAATTTAAAAGCTATTTTTCTAAAAACTTTATATAGATTTACTTTTAAAGACAGTTAATTTTTCTCTAATCATATCATTTATAGTATATGAAATCCCGCCCATTCCAAGACCTGATGCATCTCTGCCTCCAAACGGCATCCAATCTACTCTAAAGGCAGTATTATCGTTAATCATAACTGCAGTAGCGTTTAGTTTTTTGGCCGTACTCAAAGCAATATCAATATTCTTTGTAAAAACCGCTGCCTGAAAATGAACATCCAAAGCGTTAGCTTTATTTATTGCTTCTTCCCTATTTGTAAAAGGATAAATACAAACAACGGGGCCGAAAATCTCATTAGTCGATACTTTAGAATCTTCTGAAGGATTAAGCAGAATTGTAGGTTCAAAACAAGTCTCTGAAATTCTTTTTCCTCCTGTAATTAATTTAGCGCCATTTTCAATAGCTTCATTAACCCATTCCTCAATGCGGTTAACTTCTTTTGGAGTTATAAGCGATCCTACATCTGTAGTTTCTTCAAACGGATTTCCAACAATTAATTTATTGGTTGCTTGCGAAAACTGTTCAATAAAACGATCACAAATTTCCTCATTTACATAAATTTTCTGAACTGAAACACAAACCTGACCCGCATGATAAAATGCTCCTTTTACCAAATCAGGAATCATTTCGTTAAAATCGGCATCGCTCTCCACAATAACAGGAGCAGCACCGCCATGCTCTAAGGCACATCTTGTTCCCGGCGGCAATTTGCTTTTTAGAGACCAGCCTACTTTTGCTGAACCAATAAACGAGAAAAAAATAACTCTTGGATCTGTAACCAATAATTCTGCGGTTTTATTATCACATAACACCACTTGCAGCCATCCTTCGGGCAAACCTGCTTCCTTTAAAATATCTGCCAACGCAAGACCAGATAAGGGTGTATTACTTGATGGTTTAAATATAACAGGACAACCGGCGGCAACGGCAGTAGCAATTTGATGTACCGCTAAATTTAATGGGTGATTGAATGCACTAACTGCAACAACAACACCAATTGGTTCTTTTGACGTAAAAGCAATTCTGTTTAAAGAAGCTTCAGTAAGTCCCATCGGGATTTGTTCTCCTTTTATCTGTGATATATGTTCTGCTGCTAATTTTACACCTTTGATGGCTCTGAGTATTTCTGCTTTTGAATCCTTATAAGGTTTTCCCCCTTCGCTTATTGCCAAATGAATCAATTCCTCACTTCTTTCATTCATTATCGTAGCTGCTTTTTCTAAAATTTCAATTCTTTCAAAAGCCGGAATCCAATTAGATTGATCATTGAATAATTTTTGGGCAGTATTTAATATCTTCTCAACATCGTTACTATTTAACAGCGGTAATTCTTTTACCAGAGTCTGATCGTAAGGGAATAATATTTTTGTGGTCTTTTCCATAAATGTTTTTTTTAATACTTAATCTTAGAAAAGATGTTATCAACTATTTAAACTCTTTTCTTCATAATCTGTTCTTTAAATTTAGTCAAATTATCAATGCCTACAATGTATTAATTCCCAATATTGAAAATTAAAAATCTAAAACCGTCGCTAAAACAATCTCCCTATTCTCTAACAAAGGCACAATTTTACCTAAAACCAAATCTTTAAAATGTACTGAATTTCTGTGTTCTGCAACAGCAGCTTCATTACTATATCCCTCAAATAAAACAATTGTATTTACATCCGAATTGCTTTGATGAACTTTATAAAACAAATTACCTTCTTCTTTGATGCTTTCGTTATGTACTGCTTTTAGCAAATGCAAAACGTTTTCAATCTGACCTTCTTTCACTTTCCATGTAGCAAAAACATGAACTGGATTTTGATTTTCCATTTTGATTTTTTTTAATATTATTATATTTATTTTAAAATTGCATGAACCTCCTTTTTTTTCTGAAGAAGATCCATACAATTAGTTTCATTATTTTTTAGGCGATTCTAAAATGACAATCATTTTTTCAGCTACTCCTTTTGCCGAAGCAGGATTTTGTCCCGTAATGAGATTACCATCAGCAATGCTGTGAGCTGACCAAACTGCAGCTGCGTGAAATTTTGCTCCTTGTTTGGTTAATGCTGTTTCTAACAAAAAAGGTACATCTGCGATAGCATAACCTCGCTCTTCTTCATCTGTAAAAGATGTGATGTTTTTACCATTTACAAGATAAGATCCGTTGCTTAATTTTACATTTAATAAGGATACCGGACCGTGACAAACAGCTCCAACAACTGCATTTCGTTCGTAGGTTTCTTTAATTACTTTTTTAAGAAGTTCATTTTCCGGCATATCAACCATTGGTGCTAATCCGCCTGGTATAAAAACAGCATCGTATTTACTAACATCAATATTGGATAGTTTAACAGCTTTCTGCATTTTTTCCCATCCTTTTCCTGTTAGAAAAATAAGATTATCAGGATCATTTGCCAAATTAAGTGCATCTAAATATGGAGTATCTCCCGTTAGGCTGGCAAAATCTATCTGATAGTTTGCCTTGTCGAATTCTGCATAAGGATGTGCTACTTCGGGAAGAAATGTTCCGGTTCTTCTGTTATTTGGTCCAATTGCATTGGCATTAGACACAATAATTAAAATTCTCTTTTTCATTGTAGATTCTTTTTTAGGTGTTACTGTTTGTTTTACTGATGTGTTTTCCTTTTTACTTTGTGCATTCGAAGAAAAAAAGGCAATTGCAAGGGTTAAAAGCATAAGTTTTTTCATGTCTATAAATTTTATTGGTTAATGAATTATTATAGGACAAATTTATGCCAGCTCTACTCCTCAATACGAGGAGTAAAATCACAAAAAAAGTGTGACCGGAATCACACTTTCAGAATCAAGGTTATGTTATTTGTTGTTGGAGTAAAGCCTGCTAAGGGTTTCGCGGCTAATTCCGAGATATTCAGCTATATATTTTTTTGGAATTTTTTGCATTAGATTTGGATAAAGATCTGCAAATTCCTCATATCTCTGCTGCGGATTATTTGAGAGAAGTGAAATAACTCTTTGCTGAATTGCAATAAAGCCTTTTGTGAGTTTAATTCTAAAAAAATGTTCCATTTTATGAAGCGTATCAGAAAGTTTTTCTCTGCCATTGAGTGTCAGACATAAAACTTCTCCCGGCTGCATGCATACTACATACATATTAGCTTGCTTTTGATTGAAATAAGCAATGTAATCAGACATCCACCAATTTTCTGTGGCGAATTGTACAATATGTTCCTTACCGTCTTCATCAAGATAAAAAACTCTGAAAATTCCACTCATAATGATGTATTCATATTTTGCTTCATCACCTTGTTGAATAAGATATTGATTCTTTAAAACTTTTCGTATCGTAAAAAATGGCTTGATAGATTCAAACTCCTCATCAGTGATAGGTATAATTTCTTCAATATGTTTTCTAAGTTTTTCCATAGTTTACCTTTTCAAAGATAGAAGATTTATTTTTTGTTTGATAAATAGAAATTTGGTGGCAATTCAACTCTACCTATTCTGTAACTTTTAAATGATTATTACAAAATTAATATAGCAGAGTATTAAACGAAAAAAGACCTTAGCTAAAATAGCTAAAGCCTTTTTTAAAAACAAAATCCCCCTTATAAAATAATAAGGGGGATTTTTGTACTCAGAGCGGGACTTGAACCCGCACGAACATTGCTGTTCACTGGATTTTAAGTCCAGCGTGTCTACCAATTTCACCATCCGAGCATTATGTGGTACCTCCAGGGATCGAACCAGGGACACATGGATTTTCAGTCCATTGCTCTACCATCTGAGCT
>NZ_JXQR01000030.1:0-26002 GCF_000834715.1 Flavobacterium sp. MEB061
GCATCGTGTAGGGAACGGTTTTCCCCCAGTTTAAGAATTTATCTTTATCAGAACCATTTCCGGTTACAAATTGTTCGTTGATTCCTAATGTACGCATTGCACGCCATTTGTAGTGATCTCCGTTGATCCAAACCTGCGTAATGTTGTCAAAGATTTTGTCTTCGGCAATAAACTGCGGATTTAAGTGATTGTGGTAATCTATAATTGGCTGATTTTTTGAGTAATTGTGATATAACTCTTCAGCATATTTATTTTCAAGTAAAAAATTATCGTTTATGAAAGTCTTAGCACTCATGTCTTTTTAATTATAATTGAGAATTATTCTTCGTTTGACGGTTTACCAATTGTGGCTAAAATTCCGCCATCAACAAATAAAATATGACCGTTTACAAAATCGCTTGCTTTAGAAGATAAGAAAATTGCAGCTCCTGCTAAATCGCTTGGATCTCCCCATTTTGCAGCCGGAGTTCTGCTAATGATAAAATCGTTAAACGGATGTCCGTCAACTCTAATTGGTTTTGTTTGTTCAGTCGCAAAATAACCCGGTCCAATTCCGTTGATTTGAACATTGTATTTTGCCCATTCAGTTGCCATATTTTTAGTCAGCATTTTTAAACCGCCTTTTGCAGCAGCATAAGCACCAACTGTATTACGACCCAATTCGCTCATCATTGAACAAATATTAATGATTTTTCCTTGTCTTCTTTCGATCATTCCTTTGGCAACATGCTTAGAAACGATAAAAGGAGAAACCAAATCAATATCAATTACTTCTTTAAAATCAGCAACTTCCATATCAATAAGCGGAATTCTTTTGATGATTCCAGCGTTATTAATCAAAATATCTATTGGTCCAACTTCGCTTTCAATTTTTGCAACAGCAGCTTTAACTTCCTGTTCTTCGGTTACATTAAATTTATAACCAACTGCATTAATTCCTTCACTTTTAAGTTCAGCAACAGCATCATCAATTTTTTGTTGAGATGAATTTCCGTTTACTACAATTGTAGCTCCCGCCTGCCCTAAACCTTTTGCCATTGCCATTCCCAGTCCGTGTGTACTTCCTGTGATAAGGGCAACTTTTCCTTTTATATCAAATAAGTTTGTCATATTCTTATCTTAAATCAGTGATTTTACAAACATCCATATCTCCGTAATCTAAATTTTCACCGGCCATTCCCCAAATAAAAGTATAATTTGAAGTTCCTGAACCTGAGTGAATTGACCAAGGCGGAGAAATTACTGCCTGATGATTGTTCATCCAGATATGTCTTGTTTCCTGAGGCTGTCCCATAAAATGACAAACCGCCTGATTTTCCGGAATATCCAAATAGAAATAAACTTCCATTCTGCGATCGTGTACGTGGGCCGGCATGGTGTTCCAAACGCTTCCAGGTCTTAACTCTGTCATTCCCATTTGTAATTGGCACGTTGTTACAACACTTCCAATAATCATTTGGTTTACCGTACGGTGATTTGCCGTTTCCATTGTTCCAAGCTGTAATTTATTTGCTTGTTCCAAGCTTACTTTTACAGTTGGATATGTTGTGTGTGCCGGAGCAGAATTAATATAAAATTTAGCCGGATTTTTGCTGTCATCACTTTTAAAAATCACTTCTTTATTTCCGCTTCCAATGTATAATGCATCTTTAAAACCTAATTCATAAGATGTTCCGTCAACCAAAACAGAACCGCTTCCGCCAACATTTATGATTCCCATTTCTCTTCTTTCCAGAAAATATCCAGCTTTAAGCGGATCGATCGTTTCAAGAGTCAAATCTTTTACAGGAACTGCAGAACCTGCAATATAGCGGTCGTAATGAGAGTACGTTAAAACAATTTCATTCTCCTGCATTAAATCATCAATTAAGAATTCATTTCTCAATTGTTGTGTGTCATATTGTTTAACAGCTTCTGGGCTTGACGCGTATCTTGAACTATATTTTGTCATAATTTTTATTTTAATGTAATCGATTGCACAAAATTATATTTTTATCTTCAAATATCATAATACAAATGAAAAATTATTTGTGTTGATTTTACACTTCTACTTTTTTCATCCTCGGAACTAAAATATGCATAATCAGCCAGGCCAGCAAATACGATGCTCCGCAGATGCAAAACATAATAAAATATCCGGTTTCGATTTTTCCTAATTTGGTATAATAGACGAACATATTTTTTTGAATCAATAAAGTTAGTAAAATTCCGCCAAGGGCACCGAACATACCTCCTATTCCTGTAACTGAAGCTGTTGCCTTTTTTGGAAACATATCTGAAACAGTTGTAAAAATATTAGCACTCCATGCCTGATGTGCAGACACTGCTAAACCAATTACCAAAATCGCCCACCAAATATTGATTGCTCCTAAATACTGAGAAAACAAAACCGGTAAAACGGCAAAAGCATAAATTAGCATACTGGTTTTACGCGCTTTATAAGCCGGCCATCCTTTATTTATTAGTTTCAACGGCAACCATCCGCCTCCAATACTTCCGATACTTCCAATAACGTAAACCAATGCACATGGCCAGATAATTCCTGTTGCAGAAAGTTTGTATTGTTTCATTAAAAAATCGGGCAGCCAAAACAAATAAAACCACCAAACAGGATCGGTCAATAATTTTCCAATGGCAAAAGCCCAAGTCTGGCGAAAGCTAAGCAATTTAAACCATGAAACCTTTTCTGTATCTTCAACTTCAACTATTAGAGCTTTATCTGAGTTTATATATTCTAATTCTGCTTGCGATAAACGTTTTTGCTTTTCGGGAATTTCATAATAGATGAACCATAATACGAGCCATACAAAACCAATTATTCCGGTTAGGATAAAAGCCCATTGCCATCCGTAATTCTCTGCAATAAAAGGCACTGATAAAGGCACAATGATCGCTCCGATATTACTTCCTGAATTAAAAATTCCTGTTGCCAAAGCTCTTTCTTTCTGCGGAAACCATTCGGCTGTGGCTTTAATGGCGGCAGGAAAATTTCCTGCTTCTGTAATTCCTAAAAACACTCTTGCAATTAAAAAACCTCCTGTTCCAGTAGCAAGCGCATGGCCAATAGCTGCTAGACTCCATAAACCTGTTGCAATTGCATACCCAATTTTGGTACCTAGTTTATCTATAATTCCACCTGCAACCAGCATTCCGAGTGCATAGGCAATTTTAAACGCTAATTCAATATTCGAATAATCTATAACCTCCTGTTCCGGTGTCCAATGAAAGGCTTCTGCTAAAAAAGGTCTTAGGTAACTTATTACATTTCGATCTAAATAATTGACTGTTGTTGCAAAAAATACTAAACTGCATATTGTCCAGCGATATTTTCCAATTGCCTTATTAGCTTCATTCATAGGTTTTGGTTGGTTAGTTAGTTGGTTATTCTATAGCATATAATTTTTAAAGATTGTAATTTTAAAGATTTGTGATCGGGCTGTATTTTGGTACTAACGCTTTCATTACGACCCAACCAATTAAGTAACAAACGGCGCAGATAGAGAAAATGATAAAATATCCGGCTTCAATTCCTTTAAAGCCCATAAAAACCATTTCTGTTTCTTTTGCGTGATCAAATAAAAGTCCTGATCCTTTATTAATTAAAGTTGAACCTAAACCTCCTGCCAAACCACCAATTCCGGTAATAGTTGCAATTGCTTTTTTAGGAAACATATCTCCAACAGTAGTAAAAATATTAGCCGACCATGATTGGTGTGCCGCTCCTGCAATACCAATAATGATAACAGGAATCCAATATGTTATATATCCTAAAGGCTGTGCAATTAAGGCTAATAAAGGAAAGAAGGCAAAAATTAACATTGCTCTCATTCTTCCTTCGTATGGATTCATTCCTTTTTTCTCTACAAAATAAGTTGGTAACCAACCGCCAATAATAGAAAGTAATGTGATCATGTAAAGCACAAACAATGGTAAAGCGGCTTGTGTAGAATCCATTCCGTAAACAGAACTTAAATAAGCCGGTGTCCAGAACAAAAAGAACCACCAAACGCCATCTGTCATGAATTTACCAAAGGCAAAAGCCCAGGTCTGTTTGTATTTAAAACAATCTACAAAGGATACTTTTGTTGTAGTTTCAGGAATATAACCTACAATTTTAGCATCGGCAATATCATCTTGCTGTATATATTCTAATTCTTCGGCGCTAACTCTTGGGTGTCTCTCCGGTTTATCATACATAAAAACCCAAAATCCCATCCAAACAAAACCAAGTGCTCCAATAATTATAAAAGCCATCTCCCAACCAAATGATTTTGCTATAAACGGAATCGAAATTGGCGCTGCCAAAGCTCCAACAGTTGCACCGGCGTTAAAAATACTGGTAGAAAATGCTCTGTCTTTTTTAGGAAAATATTCAGCAGTTGTTTTGATGGCGGCAGGAAAATTTCCTGCCTCACCAATTGCAAGGATAAAACGGGCAAAAATAAATAAGCTTACACTTACGTTGATGACCATTCCGGTATCGTTAACATTTTTAATGATTTCCTTAGCGCCTTCAAAACCTACAAACCAGTTTCCGGTTATGATTCCTGAAGTTGCAATTCCGCAAAATGCGTGCAGACACGCACCTATAGACCAAATTCCAATAGCCCAAAGAAATCCTTTTTTAGTATCTAACCAATCCACAAATCTTCCTGCAAACAAAAGAGAAACTGCATAAAAAATAGAGAATAGCGCTGTGATATTCCCGTAATCGTTGTTTGTCCAATGAAATTCAGGAGCTATAAAATCACTCCATGTTAAAGAAAGTACTTGTCTGTCGAGATAATTGATAGTTGTTGCAAAAAATAATAGTGCACAAATACTCCAGCGATACTTTCCGGTGTTTTTTTTGATTTGATTCATAATAATGTAATGGTTAGGCTAGTAATGTTAATAAATTTAAAATTTTTAATCTCACAAATGCAGTTTTGGTTAAGCATTGATCCTGAACCACATAACTTCTCTTTGTGCAATAAAATTTCAAATAATGTAATCGATTGCACAAATATAGTTCTTAATCTTAATATTCCAAATAAATTATATAAAAAATTATTTTGATGGTATAAATAAACATTTCATATAAAAAAATGAACTCAAATTTACACATTAAATAATATATTTGTTAAAACTGTATATGTGAAATTCATCCGATTTACGTGTGAAAATAGTACTAAAATCGGTACTTCAAAATCAATTTATAACAACTATTCTTATCGAAAGAGAAATAATACTTTTTAAGGGTTCTTAAGCACTTTTAATCAATAAAAAAATATAAATTTGACTAACACCTTATAATAATCTATTAAAAACTTTACACATTGAAAAAATTAACAGCCTTTATCGTAAAAAACTCATTTTTAAGCCTGATTTTTATTTTGGGAATTACAAATTTGTCTCAAGCGCAAAATCAGGTTATCCCTCTTTGGAAAGTGATTCCACAAGAAATTAAAGCTCCTGATTATACAGAAAAAGAAGATATAAAAGATGGAAAAGTACAAAGCACAAGTCAGGTTTCAATACCTACTTTAAGTGTTTTTTTACCAAAAGGAATCAAACAAAACCAAACGGCTGTGGTTATTTTTCCTGGCGGAGGATATACGCATCTGGCCATTGATAAGGAGGGAACTAAAGTTGCTGAATGGTTTAATGCTCAGGGAATTGTTGCTTTTGTTTTAAAATACAGATTGCCTAACAATTTAATTATGACGAATAAAACTGTTGGTCCATTACAGGATGCGCAGGAAGCTATTCGAGTGATAAGACTAAATGCTGCCGTATGGAATATTGACCCGAATAAAATTGGTGTAATGGGATTTTCTGCCGGGGGACATTTGGCTTCGACTTTATCAACTCATTATGATGACAGGGTTTATGAAACTAGTTCAAAAATAAGTGCACGACCAGATTTTTCACTCCTGATTTATCCTGTAATTTCTATGGAAAATGATATTACACATAAAGGATCTCAAATTAGTTTATTAGGAGAAAACGCTTCACAACAGGATATTGATACATTTTCTAATGAAAAAAGGGTTACTGCACAAACTCCACCGGCTTTTTTAATACATGCTACGGATGATAATGTTGTTTTACCAGAAAATAGTATTAATTATTATTTGGCGCTTAAAAAAAATGGAGTTACAGCCGAGTTACATTTATATGAAAAAGGAGGTCATGGTTTTGGTTTAGGCGTAAATGATACAAGCAAATTCTGGACAAAAGCGTGTGAGGAATGGCTTAAAAGCAATGGATATAAGAATTAACGCGCGTTTATTTAAACACATAAATTTCAGATGATTAAAAAAGGCGATTCACTTAAAATAAAATAAATAGCTGTATCTTTTTTTGCACGCAGATTTGGCAGATTAAGCAGATTTTTGATTATTTCAGCTGGATTAAATCTTTTTTTAATCCTTTGTGGTAAATACAAAAAGGCAAAACTCATAAAGTTTTGCCTTTTTTAATCAAAGAAAGAAATTGAAAAACAATTCAAACTAAAAAAGGTTTTAAAGCTTGTTTTCTCCGCAAAAAATCAAAATTAACCGGAATTCTTTTATTGGGTTAAATAAAAAAGGGTTTTTAAATTTAGCTAACGTGTAGCCAATCTAAAAACCCTATAAAAATTAGACAGTATTGTATTTATTTTCAAATTGATACAACGACCACGATCAATGATTTGTCAAATTTTGTTTAACTAAAATTGTTTTTTCCAAAAAACCTGTAATTTAAAAGTAAGAGATCTGTAAAGTCAAAAACTCACTTATCCTTACTTTCACGGCGCAAAGCTACAAGCTACTTTTTAAAATAGCTTACGGCTTTCCTCATTCTAACATTATTTTAGAAAGAAGTTGCTAAGTAGCTAAGGTTCTAAGATGCTAAGATCTTCTTTATTAATATTCTACATTTTTCATTCTTAAGAAATCAGCAATTAAAAATTTTAGATTTTTTTCTTGTCCTAGGTTAAGTCATCAAAATCTCTTTCACTTATACATTTGCAAAATAATTTGTAGTTCTTAGAAAAATTGATGATTCTTAATCCTTAAAAAGAAATTAAAAACAAAAAATTAGTTCTTGTCCTAGGTTAAGTTATCGCCCTCTTTTTAACAGCTACATTTGTCAAATAAATTAGTAGTTCTTAGAAAAATTGATGATTCTTAATTCTTAAAAAAAGACAATTAAAACAAAAAATTAGTTCTTGTCCTAGGTTAAGTTATCACTTTCTTTTTAACTGATACATTTGTAAAATAAATTAGTAGTTCTTAGAAAAATTGATAATCTTAATTCTTAAAAAAAACAATTAAAATAAAAATTTAAGTTCTTGTTCTAGATTAAGTTATCACAATCTTTTTAACTCCTACATTTGTAAAATAAATTACTGAATCATGAAAATATTAGAATTTTTAATACTCGGAAAAAACGAAGAAATCTTACCAATTTTACTTCGACTTGTAAACGCAAATGAGAATTGGAATGGAGTAAGTTTCAACGATGAAGAAATTGCTCAAAAATATTTTCTAAACAACAAAATCGATATTGTTCTGTTGAGTTCCGGAATCGAAGATCATATCGAAAAAGAGTTTACTTCTTTTTGTTTAAAAAATCAGCCAGAAGTAGAAGTAATTGAACATTTTGGTGGTGGAAGCGGCTTATTAAAATCCGAAATACAACACCGATTATATCTTAAAGGAAAAATTTAGGTACCAGAGATTTCCTTTTTAAAATTCACTAAAAGCTTTAAATATCGTATTCACGAATATCCAATGTTAAATTGACGATATATCGTTAAAATCTTTATTGCCTTTTTTGAAAAACCTTTTAAAATCAACGCTTTAAAAATAAGGCATTCCATTTGAATGTAAGACGTTGAAAATCAAATGCAAAATAATTTTTAAAAAACCATTTATCAACAACAAAATTTAATTATCATGAAAAAATTAATCTTAACAGCAGCTTTATTATTTGTAACTTTTATAGGTTTCGCACAAAAACCAAGTCCGGCATTATTAGATCCAACAAACCATACATTGGTACTTATTGATTATGAAAGCCAAATGGCATTTGCAGTAAGCAACATTCCAATTGATCAGCTTAGAAATAACACAGCTTTAGTTGCAGGTGCTTCAAAAATCTTCAAAGTTCCAACAATTGTTACAACTGTTGCCGAAAAATCATTCAGCGGACCCGTTTTTAAAGAAATCGAAGAATTTTATCCACAAAAAACTTCAAACTACATCGATCGTACTTCAATGAATACCTGGGAAGATGTTCCTGCTCACAAAGCAATTACGGAAAAAGGTAAAAAGAAAATCGTTTTTGGAGGATTATGGACAAGTGTTTGTATCGTAGGACCAACATTATCAGCAATAAACGAAGGTTATGATGTGTATGTTATTACAGATGCAAGTGGGGATGTTTCTAAAGAAGCTCACGAAATGGCTGTAACACGTATGGTTCAGGCAGGTGCTCACCCAATAACTTCATTACAATATTTATTAGAATTACAACGTGACTGGGCACGTCAGGGAACTTATGTAGCCGTTACAGATCTTGTTAAAAAATACGGTGGTGCATACGGTGTTGGTGTACAATACGCTCACGAAATGCTAAAACACTAATTCTTTTTTAATTAAAAATTGGGAATTAAAAATTAAAAATCTCTAAATCTGCGAATCTCCGTGAAAAAATTTAAACATATAGAATATAGATTTTTAAATTTTAAAACGTCACAGAAAACCATTACACTAAACATTTTTAATTTTTAATTCTAAATTTTTAATTAAAATCTACCTAAGAAAGGCTGTGTTAAGTCACAGCTTTTTTTTTACCCAAAACCCAATAAAAACCATTATTATGAAACTGAATATCAAAATACTAGCCTTTTTACTAATCATTTCGCTGCCTATTTTCGCTCAAGGCAAAAAAACCACTCTTATCGTTCATCATGCCGTTATTCATACTTTGGATGATAAAAATACAATTGTTGAAGCTATGGCTGTAGCCGATGGTAAAATTTTGAAAACAGGAAAAAACAGTGAAATTTTAAAATTAAAAGACAAAAAAACCACTGTAATCGATGCAAAAGGAAAAGTAATTATTCCGGGAATATTTGATTCTCATATGCATATTATTCGTGGTGGAAGATTCTTTAATACCGAATTGCGCTGGGATGGAGTTCGATCTTTAAAAAGAGCTTTGGCAATGTTGAAAGAACAGGCACAAAGAACTCCAAAAGGACAATGGGTTCGTGTTGTTGGCGGGTGGAATGCTTATCAATTTGAAGAAAAAAGACTACCAACTCTTGAAGAAATAAACGAGGCAACCGGAGATGTTCCTGCTTTTGTTCTTCATTTGTATGGGCATGCTTATCTTAATAAAGCCGGATTAACAGCTTTAAAAATAGATGCAAATACACCAAACCCAAATGGCGGACTTGTAGAAAAAGATGCCAGCGGAAACCCAACCGGATTATTGGTTGCCGAGCCAAATGCGTTTATTTTATACTCGACACTTTCGAAACTTCCTGAATTATCTCCGGAAGAAAAAATAAATTCAACAAAACAATTCATGACCGAAATGAATCGTCTTGGAGTAACGGCAATTATTGATGCAGGCGGCGGGTTTCAAAACTTCCCTGACGATTATGGCGTAACAAACGGATTATGCAAAGACAGTAATCTTACCATTAGAATGCCTTATTATTTATTTGCCCAAAAAGCAGGAAGCGAACTTAACGATTATACAAAATGGGTAAGCACAGTTGAAATTGGCGAAGGCTGCGACGATCACGATACAGATAAAGTAGAATATCACGCTCAGGGAGCCGGAGAAAACCTGGTAATGAGTGCCGGAGATTTTGAAAACTTTGACAAACCAAGACCGGAATTAAGCCCTGCAATGGAAGGTCAACTAAAATCAGTTCTTTCTCTTTTAGTTAAAAACAGATGGCCTTTTAGAATTCATGCAACTTATAATGAAAGCATTACACGTTTCTTAAACGTTATTGAAGAAATTGATAAAGAAACGCCGCTGAACGGACTTTTATGGTTTTTCGATCACGGAGAAACCGTTTCTCTGGAAAATTTAAAACGTATTAAAGCTTTAAACGGAGGTTTGGCAATTCAGCACAGAATGGCTTATCAGGGAGAAAGTTTTATTAAAAGATATGGAAAAACGGCTGCTGCAAACACCGTTCCGCTAAAAAATATTCTTGAAATGGGAATCAAAGTTGGAATGGGAACCGACGGAACTCGTGTTGCCAGCTATAATCCATGGGTTGGTTTGTATTGGTTAACAACCGGAAAAACTCTAGGCGGTTTAAAATATATGAACGACGAAAATATTCAGGACAGAACTGCTGCTCTTAAATTATTTACTTACGGAAGTGCGCAATTAATCAATTTAGAAAAAGACCGCGGAATGCTTACCGCAAATAAACTGGCCGATTTCGCCATTCTTTCTGACGATTATTTCAACACGCCGGAAGAAAAAATCTTAAACGTTGAATCAGAACTTACTGTTGTAAACGGAAAAGTAGTGTATGCCGATAATAACTTTAGAACATTTGCACAACCAACTCTAAAAGCAATTCCGGATTGGAGCCCGGTAAACTATTTTGGAGGATATCAAAAAAACTAAATTATGAAGACTATATTCCGATTATTGTTGCTTTTGGGAATCTTTTTTTCTGCAAATGCACAGCAAAGACCAGTTTTTCAAAAGCTGCGATATGACGATGATTTGACTTATTTAAAAGATTCTACCAGAGATTGGTACGAAAAAATTAAATATATCCCACTAAGCCAAAACAGTAATTATTATGCTACTATTGGCGGTGAAGCAAGATTGCAATATACTTATACCATAAATGATAAATGGGGCGATGATTCTGATGAAGGCGACGGTTATTTACTTTCACGTTATCTGCTTCATGCTGATATTCATTTAGGAGCTTTCAGGACTTTCGTAGAATTACAAAGCAGTCTAGCCAACAGTAAAACTGATCCAAGTCCGGTTGATGAAAACGAACTGGACTTTCACCAGGCATTTCTGGACATTGATTTTATTAAAAATGAAAACGAACGTTTTACATTACGTTCCGGAAGACAGGAAATGTCGTATGGTTCGCAGCGTTTAATAGCAGTTCGCGAAGGTCCAAACAGCCGTCTTGCTTTTGATGCTGTCAAATTATTTTACAGAAAGAACAATTGGCAAACAGATGCATTTTACACACATCCTATCGCCAATAAACAGGGAACTTTTAACGATGGATTTAATGAAAATGCCCAATTCTGGGGAAGCTATACAGTAATTCATAAAGTGCCTTTTATCCAGAATATCGATTTTTATTATTTAGGATTATGGAAAAAAAGAGCCGTTTTTGATGATGCTGTTGGCGAAGAAAATCGTCAGTCTATCGGAACAAGAATCTGGAAAAACAAAGGAAACTGGAAATATGATTTTGAAGGATTATACCAATTCGGAACCCTAAATCAAAAAACAATCTCGGCCTGGACACTTTCCTCTTTTGCCTGTTATACTTTTTCAGAAGTAAAATTTAATCCCGAAATCGGACTTAAAACAGAAATTATTTCCGGAGATAAAAATTCAGACGATAATCATTTGGAAACCTTTAATCCCTTATATCCAAGAGGTGCGTATTTTGGATTAGTTGCCCTTATTGGTCCGTCAAATTTAATTGATATTCATCCTTCGATTGATTTTACTTTAACTGAAAAATTAGGTCTCGGATTTGATTGTGATATTTTCTGGAGGCAAACTATAAGTGATGGCCTATATGCGCCAAATATGCAATTGTTGTATTCCGGAAAAAATACGACAGAACGTTTTATAGGCTCACAATTCATCTCTAATTTAGATTATACTGCCAATGATTTTCTGTCTTTTACATTAGAAAGTGGTTGGTTTAATGCAGGTTCATTCTTAAAAGAAGTTGGTACAGGAAAAGATTATTTTTATGCAGCTTTGACCGCGCAGTTTAAGTTCTGATTGTAAAGGATCGTAGATTCAATTTATATTGTAGGGACGTCCCGAAGCTTCGGGATTAATCCGTTCTATACGCAAAGATTATTTTTATGCAGCTTTGACGGCTCAATTTAAATTCTAAATTTGTGTAAACCAAATCACAAAATGGAAAAGAAATATTCGGTTGCCATTTATCCTTCGCAAGAAGTAATTGATGCTGTCAAAACGATGAAGGATTATTTAAAAAGCAAAATAGATTGGTATAACAGCTGTAATTCAGTCGCACATATAACAATTTGCGAATTTACTATTGATGAAACTCAAATCGAAAAATACAAACAAAAACTTTTTAAGATTTGCGATACGTTTACACCTTTTCAGGTAAATTTAGATCATTTTGGATCTTATGTAAATGGCGCTTTTTTCATCGCACCAAATGAACATTCAGCCAATCATCTAAAGCCGATCATGAAAAAAACTCAGGAAGCTTTAAAACCTTTAAAACTCAAAAAAAGCGACGATCCACATATGTCTATTGGTCGAAAATTAATTCCCGAAAATCTTAAAATAGCCACACAGCTTTTTACCACAATTAATATTGATTTTTTGTGCTGTGAAATTGTTTTACGAGAATTTGATCCTATAAAAAAACAGTTTTTTGTTATTAATACCTTTTCTTTTAATGGCAATTCACAACCGGAATTAATTCAGGGAAGTTTGTTTTAAGTTTTTGACACAAAGGCGCTAAGGCACAAAGATTAAAAAAACACAATATATAAACATAGCCAACGGTTTCAACCGTTGGAGCGCAATACATACACAATACATTCACAATACATTTTCATAATACATTTCAATAATACGTCTCCCACGGTTGAAACCGTGGGCTATATTTAAAATACCTATAAAACCTCAAATCTCTTGATATTCTTCTTTCTTAATCAAAAATCCCAACAAAATAAACTTTGTGCCTTAGTGCCTTCGTGGCAAAAAACCATCCTGTAAATATTTTTCGTATATTTGAATTTTACAATTCACCCTTATGAAAACTCTGGATTCATTTTATCAGGATATTACCGAAGGTTCAACCGTTGAACCAAATTCTTTATTACCCAACGACATAAAAAAAGAAATCGGTCACTTTAATGTTTTCGACATCAAAGAACTTTTGGAAAGAATGCAGGGAAAATCATTTATGCCTTATGACAGAAGGGCTTATTACAAAATAAGTTTGATTCGGGGCAAAAACAGATCCGAATATGCTGATAAAATAATCGAAATCGAAAAACAGGGATTATTATTTGCTACACCCAAAATTCCATATAATTATGTTCCGCAGGATACCAATCAGGCCGGGCAATTTTGTGTTTTTACGAGTGAATTCCTTTCAAAAAATAAAAGCGGAATTGATCTCGATGAACTTCCAATTTTTGCTTCAGACGGATATCCTGTTTTTCAGCTTACAGATGAAGAAGTTTTAGAAGTCGAATTGATTTTCAATAAAATACAAAAAGAAATCAACTCTGATTATGTTTACAAATACGATCTAATTCGAAATTATGTTGCAGAATTAATTCACTTCGGACAAAAATTACAACCCATAACAGCACTTTATTCCAAGCATAATTCAGCAGCGAGAGTCTCCTCATTATTTGCAGAATTATTAGAAAGACAATTCCCGATAGAATCTCCGCATCAGCGATTAGAACTAAGAACTGCCAAAGATTTTGCAGAAAGATTATCCGTTCATGTCAACCATTTAAACAAGGTTTTAAAAGAAAATACAGGAAAAACAACCACAGAATTAATCAGTAACCGATTAACAAACGAAGCCAAAATCCTTTTAAAACAAACGGATTGGAACATTTCTGAAATTGCGTATTCACTTGGTTTTGAAGAATTGGCACATTTTTCTAACTTCTTTAAAAAGCAAACAACCATTACGCCTCTGGCTTTTCGTACCTAATTTTAGATTGTAGAGTTTAGATTTTAGATTGTTGTCAAATCGTTATCACAACGCATCTCCTCCTGAGCGAAGTCAAAGGGCACACACTGTATAGATTCAGCATGAGATCCTTCGACTTCGCTCAGGAAGACACAAATTGAGAAAAAAATCCGCGATAATCCGTGTCTTCGCAAAGCGAACCCGCGTCATCCGCGTTCAATTACACGCTTGTAAACTTTAGTTGATATATGAGTAAGATTGCTTCGTACCTCGCAATGACTAAACCGGATTTTTAAAATTGGAATTTGGAATTTAAAAATTGGAATTTAATTTTCCTTTGATTTGAATTTCGCAAACATCGGTTTGATATTTACAACTCCCCATTTCTACTTCACTCCTACCTTTGTCTTATTAATTTAAAGATCAGAAAAAATGGAATTATCAAACAACAAAATTTTAATAACCGGTGGCGCAAGCGGCATCGGACTTGGACTTACACAAAGATTTATTGAAGAAAACAACACCGTAATTATTTGTGGAAGAAGAGAATCAGTTTTAAATGAAGTAAAAGCAAAATTTCCAACCGTAATTACAAAAGTTTGTGATTTATCGAGCGAAAAAGAACGAATTGCTCTTTATGAATGGATTTCTGAAAACCACAGCGATTTGAATGTTTTGGTAAATAATGCAGGAATTCAAAATTGGATTTCTGTTGATGACGCAAATTTCTTCGAAAGTGCAAAAAATGAACTTGCTACTAATATAGAAGCTCCGTTACATTTAACTTCGCTTTTCATCAACTTAAAATCACTTTCAACAGTTATGAACGTAACTTCGGGATTGGCATTTTCACCATTTGCAAAAGTTCCGGTTTATTCAGCAACCAAAGCATTTTTCCGTTCGTTTACCCTATCGCTTCGTCATTTATTGAAAGCAAAAAACATTGAAGTAATCGAAATTATTCCGCCTGCATTAAATACAGATCTTGGCGGAGTTGGTTTACACAACGCGCATCCAAGTGTAGCTGATTTCATTGTTTCTATTTTTGAGCAGTTAAAACAAGGCAAAAACGAATTGACTTTCGGAACCAGCGAAACAAGATTAAACGCAAGTGTCCCGGAATTAAAAGCACATTTTGAAGCATTGCATTCAAATTAATAAAAACGCAAATACTCAAACACATAGAAACATAGACATTGTAAACGCTAAAAAAAGGCATTTCATTTTATTAAAACAAACATAGAAAGATAGATTAGCTAAAACTATGTGTTAGAAACTAGTTTCTTTTTACAATGTTTTTAACTCAAAATAAAATCTATGTTTCTATGTGTTCAATTTTTTTTCACGCAGATTTAGCAGATCAGCAGATTTTTAATTCTTAATTCATTATCAAAATGGCAGTAAATACAAAAATCGCTTTAGTAACAGGCGGAAGCAGAGGTTTAGGAAAAAATATGGCAATTGCAATTGCTAAAAAAGGAATCGATGTAATCATTACATACAACAGCAAAAAAGAAGAAGCTGACGCAGTTGTAAAAGAAATCGAAAGTTTAGGACAAAATGCAGCGGCACTTCAATTAAATGTTGCCGATTCAGGAACTTTTGATTCTTTTTTCGAAAATATTTCAGTAACTTTAAAAAACATTTTTAAAACTGATAAATTTGATTTTCTTGTAAACAACGCCGGAATAGGAATTCATAATTCTTTCGTTGGAACAACTGAAGCAGAATTTGATCAATTAACTAATATTCAGTTTAAAGGACCATTTTTCCTGACTCAAAAAGCACTTAACGTAATGAATGATGGCGGTGGAATTGTAAATATTTCAACCGGTTTGGCAAGATTTTCATTTCCTGGTTACGCGGCTTATGCTTCAATGAAAGGTGCAATCGAAACTTTAACAAAATATCAGGCAAAAGAATTAGGTACGAGAAAAATTAGAGCCAATGTTGTTGCTCCGGGCGCTATTGAAACTGATTTTGGAGGTGGAGTTGTTCGTGATAACGAACAAATGAACCAACAAATTGCTTCAGTTACTGCCTTAGGAAGAGTTGGTTTACCAGAAGATATTGGCGGAGTCGTTGCTTTTTTATGTAGCGAAGAAGCACGCTGGATAAATGCACAACGCATTGAAGTTTCTGGCGGAATGATGTTATAATTTAACTAAGTCCACGATCGGTTAAGCCCGGCAAGTTTTAAAACTTGTCGGGTTTGCTATTAAAAATCAAATTGATTTCTACAGAAAGTGTATCTCTATTCTTTTAACATATTCTCCATTTTTATCGAAGATAATATTGTACAGTTTTTTATCTTTTTTTGCTACTGCAACGTACGTTTCATTATTTTTATCATCAATCATATAAAAAATCTTACCAACAGACTTGACTTTTCCCTTATCCGGATAATTTTTCTTCAAATAATTTTGAGATTTTAAAGGCAATTTGACAATTGCAGTTTGTGTTTTTAAGGATTTGAAAACTCCATTGCTATCATAAAGCACAATTGCCTTACTTTTTTTGTCATCAGTAAACTCTCCCTCAAAATAAACATCCTCATCTTTACCATACTCAATAGACCAAACAACAGTTTTTTTCGGATATTGACTTTCAAAAGATTTCGTTACATTTTCCGGCGGTACTATAATAGCATCTTGTGCTATTAAAAAATTACAATATAAAAAAGTCACGAATAGTAGAATGTTTCTCATTTAATACATATTATAAGTTAAAGACTACAAATTAAATAATTAAAACTAATACTATCCTAATGAAAAGGAAATAAGTTTTTACATTTTATCTGTTGACTGATTTTCAGATATTGACTTCCATATATTTTTATAAAACAAAACCCAACGGATTTTAAAAATCTGTCGGGTTTGTCTTTTCAATATAATTGAATTAGTAAGCAACCTTTAATTTATGTTAGATTTACATCTGAACTTCTCCTTCTTTATTAAAAATAACATCATAAAATTTGATATTATTTTTTCCTTCGACTTTATATGTTGTTTTATTTTGAGCATCAATGACAAGTAAAATTTGCCTCGCAGGCTTTGCCGGATATTCTTTTTTAAGATAAAGTTGTGCTTTAAAAGGCAATTGATCTATCTGAATTTGTGTTTTGTAAGCCTTAAAAACTCCTTTGCCATCATAAACGGCGTATGCTTTAGTTGTCGCCGTTTCCTTAAATTTTGCTTCAAATTTTATATCATCTTTCTGATCACCCTGTTCTATCGACCAAAGTGCCGCTTTGTTTGGATATTGTTTCTCAAATGCCATTTTTACATTAGCAGGTGGTAAAACACCATTTTTTTGCCCCATTACCAAACTACTAATTAAAAAAGCTGCGGCCAAGTAAAAATTTTTCATGTTTATAAATTGATTTTATTCTGGCAATAAAATTACATCTTTTTATAACATGAAGTATAATTCTTACAAAAATTAACTTTTCAGATTTTTATAAATTTTTAATCTTTTTGAATACTAACATCAAAACCACCATTTTTATCGAAGATAACATCATAAAATTTTGAGTTATTTTCAACACCTACCTCATATGTTGTTTTGTTTTTATCGTCAACCACAACTGCAATTTCATGAATAGCTTTTGCAGGATAATTTTTCTTTAGGTAAGACTGTGCTTTCTGTGGCAGCTGACTGTACGGAATCTGCAATTCATAAGCTTTTAAATATCCTAAATTATCATAAACAGCAAGTGCTTTCGTATTTTTATCGGCATTAAATTTAGCTTCGTATCTAATTTCATCATTATCATCGCCAACATATTCTATTGACCAAACCGGCACTTTATTGGGATATTGTTTTTCAAAATTAAACCTTACTTTTTCAGGCGGAGTAATTTCTCCCGTGGGCATAATTCCATTTTGTGCCATCAAAAAACTGCTGCAAAAACATGCGAAAGCAAAAATTATGTTTTTCATGATTCCAATACTTTAATTAAACAACCTTTAAATTACGTACTAAAACTACTACTTTTAAATGAATTTAAAATGAAATCTGGAAACTTTTATTTCTTCAGCCGATCAGATAATTCTCTTTTATATGTAATACCAATTGGCAATTTTTCTTTTCTGATAACAACAAAATCCTTCTCAGTTTCATCAATTTTATCGAGCGCAACAATATATGATTTATGAATGCGCATGAAATTTTTCTCCGGAAGGCATTTTTCAAATTCACTTGTTGTGATAGACGCCAAATACGTTCGTTTAGTGGTATGCAGTTTCACATAATTTCCAAAACTCTGTGCAAACAAAAGCTGATCTAACTCAATATCAACAAAATAACCATCTACTTTTACACTTACAGAATTGACAATTACTTCGTCTTCTTTTGCTTTTATATTTTCTGTTCCAAAAAAACGATCAACGGCTTTTAAAAATCTTGGAAAATAAATCGGTTTCAATAAATAATCGATCACGCCATAATCATAACTTTCCAAAGCAAATTCAGAATACGCTGTTGTTAAAATAGTTTTAGGATGTGTTGGAATAATCTTTAGCAATTCCATTCCTGAAATTTCCGGCATATTTATGTCCAAAAACATCAAATCAACTTTATTTTCACGAAGATAATCCATTGCTTCAATGCCATTATAACCCTGAAAAACCAATTCTAATTGCGGATTTTGCTTGATATAATTCGCCAGAACGTAATGCGCAGCCGGCTCATCATCAACAATTATACATTTTTTTGGCTCTTTCATTCTACAAACTTTTTCAGTTGCAATTTCAAATCTACGATATAGGTATTTTTATTGTCCTGAATATTCAATTTATAGTCTTTTCCATAAATCAAATTCAAACGTTCGATGGTATTTTTTAATCCAATTTTAGTCGAAACTACATCGGTTTTTTTATCCGGAATCGAATTTACAACATGCAAATGCAGCAAACCGTTTTCGACCGTAACAATGATTCGAACAAAACATTTTTCGATCGCGCAGGTTCCGTGCTTAAAAGCATTTTCTATAAAGGCGATTAATAACATTGGTGAAACTTTATAGGCGTTTTCGTTGTCGATTTTGCAATCGTATGTAATATCACAACGATATCCAACTCTTTCTTTTTCAAGCTGTACATAACTGTTTATAAATTCCAGTTCATCTTCGAGAGATACACATTTTTTACTGTTACTTTCAAGCTGATAACGCATCAATTGCGAGACTTTCATAATCAAATCCGGTGTTCTTTCTGGAAATTCCAAACTAATTCCGTAAAGCGTATTAAAGGTATTGAATAAAAAATGAGGATTCAATTGTCCTTTTAAAGAATTCAACTGCATTTCATTAAACAGCAAAGCTTCATCGGTTTGTTTTCTGTGGATTCTGTAGAATTTAAACACAATAATCGGACTCAAAATACAAACCAAAGTTCCCAATACACTTGCCAATTGATAAACATAACTTCGCTGATGCGAGTTTTGATACAAACGGCAATTACTAAACATCTCGAGCATCATAATTTCATATAAAACGATGGAAAAAACGAAAACTCCAAATAATGTTAATAGTATATAAGTTACCGGACGGCGGGTTTTGAATAAGATTGGAAGAAGGAAAAATCGGTTAAACTGGGCATGCATATACAAAATGAAGTAAAAAAAAATGCCCATAGATATGGAAGTAAAAGAACTAAATAACATCCAGTCATTTTTTAACGTATAGATTGTAAATGAAAAGGCAACAACGGCAATTTCCTGCCACCATTTGTTGTCCAATATGTTATCAAATTTTTTATTCATTTTTAATACTTAAATAGTTTACAAAGTACGGACAAATATTTAATTTCTTTTTCCAAAAAATGACGAATTGAATTTGTCATTTTTTAGTGCAGTACATCATTTAAGATGACATTTATCAGCGTAAGACAAATAATTTTGTTCTATAATTTGATACCACGAACTTTTATGTATTTCAAAAAAATTACCTTATTATTTTTCTTGATTTTTGCATCAATCGGTTACTCACAAACCTTATCTTTAAAAGATGCCATTAAAACGGGTCTTGAAAATTACGGTTCGATAAAAGCAAAAACCAACTACACAAGCGCTTCGCGAGAGGCTCTCAAGCAATCTAAACGCGATTATTTACCTAATCTAAACTTGTCTGCCCAGCAAGATTACGGAACTATCAACGGGCAAAACGGAGCTTTATACGGTTTTAATGGTTTAGGAACAGCTTCTTCGGGACCTGCCCTACCAGATCAAAACTGGAATTCTGCTTTTGGTGCTTTGTATTTAGTCAACATGAACTGGGATTTTTTCACTTTTGGAAAAGCAAAAGAAAGAATCAATCTGGCTAAAGTTGATCTTAAAGCAAAAGAAAACGATTTGAAACAGGAAATGTTTCAACAGGAAATTAAAATTTCTGCGGCTTATCTTAATTTACTGGCCAGCCAACGATTACTGATTTCGCAGCAAAAGAATTTAGATCGCGCCGAAGTTTTTAAAAGAACAGCCGTTGTACGTGTTAAAAATGGATTATTGGCAGGAGTCGATTCTACTTTGGCTACAGCCGAAGTTTCAAAAGCTAAAATCGCTTTGAATTTGGCGAAGAACTTCGTAAAAGAACAAAACAATAAACTGGTTGATTTGATGGGCGTTGCGCCTCAGGATTTTGTTACCGATACTTTATTTGTAAGCAATATCCCGAAAGCACTTTTAATGGAAGAAAAATCAACTGATAGCTTACATCCGTTATTACAATTATATAAAACGAGAATTGATTACAGCAATCAGCAAGTTAAATTATACAAGCGATTTTATTACCCAACAATGACGGCTTTTGGTGTTTTACAAACCCGAGCTTCAGGGTTTGATTCTGCATACGCAACAGATCAAACAGCTTACACAAGAAATTATTGGGATGGTGTAAATCCGGATCGTTCGAATTATTTAGTCGGAATTGGAATTAGCTGGAACCTGACAACGCCTTTTAGAATGAGCAAACAAGTAAGCGCTCAGAAATTTGTTTCGCAAGGTTTGCAGGAAGAATACAATCAGGCTGACAGGGAATTAAAATCGCAATTGAATTTTGCCGATGATAAAATAAAAATTACACTGGAGAATTATGCCGAAGCGCCAATTCAGGTAAATGCAGCCCAGAAAGCGTACTTGCAAAAATCGACTTTATACAAAAATGGTTTGACCGATTTGACTGATTTAACGCAAATTATGTACACTTTAAACCGTGCCGAAATCGATCGTGATATCGTCAATAATAATGTATGGCAATCGTATTTGCTAAAAGTAGCCGCTACGGGCAATTTCGACTTATTTATAAATGAATTTTAATTAGAGCCTAATGAATTTAATACGTTTCGCACTCCGCAAACCCATCTCCATATTAGTATTGGTTGCGGGTCTATTTTTCTTCGGAATTGGTGCCATACAGGACATTAAGGTAGATATTCTGCCAAAAATGAACTTGCCGGTAATTTATATTGCGCATCCCTTTGGAGGTTATACGCCAGACCAGATGGAAGCTTATTTTGCTAAAACTTACGTCAACATTTTACCCTTTGCAAATGGTGTAAAATCGGTTGAAACCAAAAATATTCAGGGGTTAATGATCATGAAATTAACCTATTATGAAAACACAAATATGGCGCAGGCTGCAGCCGAATTAAGTTCACTTTCGAACAGGATTCAGGCGGCATTTCCTCCGGGAACCCAGCCTCCGTTTATCATTCGTTTTGATGCTTCTTCATTGCCAATTGGACAATTGGTTTTGAGCAGTAAAATAAGATCCAATAATGAATTGCAGGATTTAGCCAACGTTTATGTTCGTGCTTCGTTTACTTCTATTCCGGGTTTACTTTCTCCGGCGCCTTTCGGCGGAAGCCCAAGAACTATTGAGGTTAACGTAGATCCTGATTTGTTGCGTTCGCATAATATGACGCCGGATCAAATTGTAGAAGCGATTCGTATCAACAACCAAACGGCTCCTTCAGGAAATGTTAGGATGGGCGATATCAACTACATTACGCCAACAAATAATACGATTAAAGAAGTTAAAGATTTTGAAAATATTCCGTTGTTTAAAGGAAGCGTTCAAAACTTAAAATTAGGTGATGTTGCAACCGTAAAAGACGGTGCCGATATTACGGCAGGTTATGCTTTGGTAAACGGAAAACGTTCGGTTTACATTAGTATTGCAAAAGCCGGAGACGCTTCGACCTGGGATGTGGTTCAGAAATTGAAAGCAGAATTGCCTAAAATTCAAAGTACACTTCCTGAAGACGTACAATTATCATACGAATTTGACCAGTCGGTTTATGTAATCAACTCGGTTAAAAGTTTAATTACCGAGGGAATTATCGGTGCGGTCTTAACCGGATTAATGGTTTTATTATTCTTAGGAGACAGACGTGCAGCTTTAATTGTAATTTTGACGATTCCAATTTCGATTATTTCAGGAGTTTTATTCCTTAAATTATTCGGACAAACGATCAACTTAATGTCTTTAAGCGGATTGGCACTTGCAATTGGTATTTTGGTGGATGAAAGTACCGTAACAATCGAAAATATTCACCAGCATCTCGATATGGGTAAACCCAAGGCGCTCGCCATTTGGGATGCCTGTCAGGAAATTGCATTGCCAAAATTATTGATCCTTCTTTGTATTTTGGCGGTATTTGCGCCGGCATTTACCATGGTTGGTATTCCCGGAGCGTTGTTCCTGCCGTTGGCTTTAGCAATTGGATTCTCAATGGTTATTTCGTTTTTACTTTCTCAGACTTTTGTTCCTGTTATGGCAAACTGGTTAATGAAAGGTCATGCAAAACACGAACATGGACCTGAAATTACAGATGATGAAGCAGAATTTAATGATTGCGGTCTAACTCCGGAGTCTGAAAAAGATCTGATTACTCAGAAAAAAGCTTACGTTGAAAGAGACGATACTGATAGTAACGGAAAAATTGGCGCTTTTGAGCGATTCAGAATTCGTTTTATGAGAACTTTAGATCGATTGTTCCCTCATAAAAAAGCAACAAGTATAATTTATCTGGTTAGCGCCACACTTCTTGCGGTAACTTTTATCACTTTTATTGGAAAAGATGTTTTCCCAAAAGTAAACTCAAGTCAGTTTCAGTTAAGAATGCGTGCCCCCGACGGAACCCGTTTGGAACGTACGGAAGAAAAAGCAATTATTGTTTTGAAAGAATTACAAAAAATGGTGGGCAAAGAACATATCGGAATTTCATCTGTATATGTGGGGCAACACCCGTCGCTGTTCTCAATTAACCCAATTTATTTGTTCATGGCAGGTTCGCATGAAGCTGTTTTCCAGGTGAGTTTAAAAGAATATCACGTGGATATGGATGACTTTAAAGACGATTTTAGAGCACGAATTAAAAAAGTACTTCCGGATGTGAAGCTTTCTTTTGAACCAATCGAATTGACGGATAAAGTTTTGAGCCAGGGATCTCCTACTCCAATTGAAGTTCGTATTGCCGGAAAAGATAAAAAACGAAATGAGTTATACGCCAATCAGATTGTAGAGAAACTGAAAAAAATCTCTTATTTCAGAGACGTACAAATTGGTCAGCCAATTCATTATCCTGCAATGAATATTGATATTGACAGAACTCGTGCAGCCGAACTAGGCGTTGACATGAACGACATATCACGATCATTAGTGGCTTCGACCTCATCATCAAGATACACAGAGAAAAATACCTGGGTCGACGAAAGAGCCGGATTATCATACAATGTTCAGGTGCAAGTGCCTTTGAACAAAATGAAAAGTAAAACAGATATTGGAGAAATTCCGGTATTAAAAAATTCGCTTCGTCCGGTTTTAAGTGACGTTGCCAAAATTACACCTGCTTATGTAAGCGGTGAAAATGACAATTTAGGGGCTATGCCATACATTACCGTTACAGCCAACATTAGCCAGACCGATTTAGGTACGGCAGTAAAAGATGTGGATGCAACAATTAGTTCATTAGGAGAATTGCCGCGTGGTTTGTTCATAACTCCAATTGGATTAAGTAAAGTATTGAGCGAAACATTAAGCAGTTTACAGGTTGGATTATTGGTTGCCATTTTTGTAATCTTCTTAATGTTAGCCGCTAATTTTCAATCGTTCAAGGTTTCATTGGTTATTTTAACCACAGTTCCGGCGGTAGTTTTAGGAGCTTTATTAATGCTAACGATTACGGGTTCAACGTTAAACTTACAATCGTATATGGGAATCATCATGTCGGTTGGGGTTTCGATTGCCAATGCCGTTTTACTGGTCACCAATGCTGAACAATTGCGCAAGAAAAATGGAAATGCCTTAGAATCTGCGCGAGAAGCTGCTGCGTTGCGTCTTCGTCCGATTATCATGACTTCGGTTGCGATGATTGCTGGAATGTTGCCAATGGCAATTGGTCATGGCGAAGGAGGCGATCAGGTTTCACCTTTGGGTAGAGCCGTAATTGGCGGGTTATTATTTTCGACTTTTGCCGTATTACTAATCCTGCCACTTATCTTTGCATGGGCACAAGAAAAAACAACAACACAATCTGTTTCTTTAGATCCTGAAGACGAAGAAAGCATCCATTATATCTCATCATTAAAACCTAAAAATGAAAAATAAAATACAATTTAGCGCGCTGTTTTTTGCAGCACTATTTTTCCTTAACAGTTGTAATTCTAAAAAAGAAGAAACTGTTACGGCAGAAATCGAACCTAAAACAGAAACATTTCTTTTAGAGAAAGAAAAACTAACGACCGAATTGCGTTTACCAGCCGAATTAACGGGTTTTCAACAAGTTGATTTATATGCAAAAGTAAGCAGTTTCGTAAAATTGCTAAAAGTAGATATTGGTACCAAAGTAAAAAAAGGACAGCTTTTAATTGTTTTGGAAGCGCCGGAAATCAGCTCTCAATTGGCTGCAGCCGAATCAAGACTGAAATCGATGGAAGCCATTTACACCACAAGCAAAAGTACCTACAACCGTTTGTATGAAACCAGCAAAGTGGAAGGAACGATTTCTAAAAATGATTTAGAAATGGCAAGTGGAAAGAAAAACTCTGATTACGCACAATATCAGGCGGCAATTGCGGCTCATAAAGAAGTTTCGATTATGAGAGGTTATCTTGAAATTCGTGCTCCGTTTGATGGTGTTGCAGCAGCAAGAAACGTGAATTTAGGAACGTTTGTTGGTCCAGCCGGAAAAGGTTCAGATTTGCCTTTATTGACGATTCAGCAGCAGGATAAATTGCGTTTGGCGGTTTCAGTTCCGGAACTTTACACAGGATATTTACACGCTGGTGACGAAATGACTTTTAATGTAAAATCATTGCCTGAAAATTTTAAAGCTAAAATTACAAGAATGTCCGGAGCTTTAGATTTAAAACTACGTTCTGAGCGTGTTGAAATGGATGTTATCAATACCAAAAAAGATCTTTTACCGGGAATGGTGGCCGAAGTTTTGTTACCGCTTAACGCAAAAGACAGCACATTTGTAATTCCAAAATCGGCTTTGGTGAGTTCTTCTGAAGGTTTGTATGTAATCAAAGTTCTGAACCACAAAGCAACAAGAGTTGAAGTGAAAAAAGGAAGAGAAATCGACGATAAAATTGAAATATTTGGTGATTTGGACCGTAAAGATAAACTGGTAAAAATTGCCAGCGAAGAAACTAAGGAAGGCGATATTATAAACGAATAACCTGCGTTTAGCTTTCTTAGTAGTTTACCAAAAACTGTACGCAATTATTTAATGCGGCATTTTAAATCAGAAATGGTTTAATATGCAAATCTATTTGCCTTGAGGGCAGCACTTTTATAGAGTGCTGCCCTTTTTTTTGTTTTGTTGTTTCGCAGAGATTCGCAAAGGTAGCGCGGAGATTCGCTGAAGTTTTTTATTTTATACTTTTGAGTTAAGTGCGGAAAGTATTCTCATTTTTGTTCATTTCGAGGAACGAGAAATCACAATACAAGCTCGTCAAATATTGAAAATTAGCATTTTACATTTTCAGGAGCTATTTCCCGCTGTTCCTTCCAATCTTTTGTGGTGAACCCCACCACAAAAGGATTTTCCCTCCCATCGGGGCTAGGGG
>NZ_JXQR01000031.1:0-19083 GCF_000834715.1 Flavobacterium sp. MEB061
AAAAAAAAATAATACCACGAAGACAAAAATTCAAAAAGTATTATTTATGTTTTTTTTCAGGACTTAAGTCTTAAAAAATAATCTTTGCGCATTCGCGTCTTCGTGGCAAAACCCTTAAAAATATGCTCTCTGAAAGAACGGAAGAAATTGGAAAAATAATTGTAAACTCGGCATTTAAAGTTCATAAGCAACTTGGACCTGGATTATTAGAAAGAGTTTATGAGGTTTGTTTGGCTTATGAAATTACAAAAGCTGGTCTTGATGTGAAACGGCAAGTTGATATTCCGATTTTTTATGACGGAATTGAATTTGCTGAAGGATTAAGATTAGATTTGTTGATTGAAGATTCTATAATTATAGAAACAAAAGCAGTTGAACAAATAAATCCAGTTTGGGAAGCACAGATTATAAGTCAATTAAAATTGCTAAATAAAGATTTAGGTTTTTTAATTAATTTCAATGTACCATTAATTAAAAGTGGAATTAGAAGATTTATAAATACGAAGAGAGTATTTTAAAAAATTTCAAATAAAAGCCTTAAAGGCAATTAAAAAAAATAAAAAACTTTGCGCCTTCGCGTCTTAGTGGCTAAAAAAATTAGTGCCTTATTATGCTAAAGCAATTTTTAAATTTAAAATTATCACAAAAATTATCTCCACAGCAAATTCAGCTGATGAAGTTAATTCAATTGCCTACGCAAGCTTTTGAGCAACGTTTATTAGAAGAAATGAACGAAAATCCGGCTCTGGAAGCTGGAAAAGAAGACGAATACGAAGCAGATGAATTCGCCAATGAAGACTACGACGATTATGATGATGCAGAATCTGACAGAATCGAAGCAGACGACATTAACATTGACGAATATCTAAGTGACGATGATACTCCGGATTATAAAACCCAGGTTAACAATTATAGTGAAGACGAAGAACGCGAAACGCCTTTTGCTTCGCCTATTAGTTTTCATCAGGACTTAATCAATCAGTTGAATACTTTTATATTGAATGATGAAGAGCGTGAAATCGCTGAATTTCTTGTTGGAAGTATCGATGATATGGGTTACATCCGCAGAAGCGTTTCTGACATGGTTGATGACATGGCTTTTACCCAAGGTATTTATACCGATGAAGTTATGGTCGAAAAAATGCTGCATGTTATTCATGAACTCGAGCCTTCGGGCGTTGGAGCGCGAGATTTGCAGGAATGTTTATTATTGCAGTTGAAGCATAAAACACCAACAGAATATGTTGATTTAGCAATTGATATTATCGAAAATCAGTTTGATGCTTTTACAAAAAAACATTACGATAAGCTATTACAGAAATACGGCGTTTCAAACGAACAGCTGAAAAAAGCCATTCACGAAATCGAAAGACTAAACCCAAAACCGGGTGGATCATTTACCGGAAATAATAAAGTTACGGAAAATGTGGTTCCGGATTTCGCTATCAGAATTGTTGACGGCGAACTGGAATTGACTTTAAACGGACGAAATGCCCCTTCCCTGCACGTTTCTAAAGATTATCAGGAAATGATGCAGACTTATAAGGATTCTCGTGATAAATCATCTGCTCAAAAAGATGCAGTTCAGTTTATTAAACAAAAACTGGATTCGGCTAAATGGTTTATCGACGCGATTAGACAACGTCAGGAAACTCTTTTTGTAACGATGAATGCCATTATGCATTATCAGGAAGAATTTTTCTTAGACGGCGACGAAACCAAACTAAAACCAATGATCTTAAAAGACATTGCGGACATGGTTGGTTTGGATATTTCGACTATTTCGCGTGTTGCTAACAGCAAATATGTTGAAACACCCTACGGAACAAAATTGATTAAGGAGTTTTTCTCTGAAGCGATGAAAAATGATCAGGGTGAAGATGTTTCGACTTTAGAAATCAAAAAGATTCTTAAAAATACAATTGAGGAAGAAGATAAAAAGAAACCTTTACCAGACGATCAATTGGCAGAAATCTTAAAAGAAAAAGGATACCCGATTGCGAGAAGAACTATTGCAAAATACCGCGAGCAGCTTGATATTCCGGTAGCGAGAATGAGAAAGAAGATTTAGGTTTTTTAAATTTAATATATTCGTAATTCATATTAACCGGATTAAAGTCCGGCCCTACAATATGGTTCGAGGCGAAGGCTCTTTCAAGTTCCGGAGGAACATATTATATTGTAGAGCTAGACTTCAGTCCAGTTTCGACAAACAAAAATCATTTAATTTTATACAAAACAAAAACCCGACAGATTCAAAATCTATCGGGTTTTATTTATACTTTTTTATCAAATATTCAAACCTTGCTTTTTTATAATTAAAATCTTCAGGAACTTTTCCATCTGCTAAAGTAAAAGCTTTAACAAGAGAACTAATTTCAATTTCATCACTTTGAAGAGCTTGTTTATCAGTTGTTATTTTTCGCAAATAATTTTCAACTAAAAAGGACAGGTTATGTTTGTGCTCTTTAGTATAAATTTTAGCATTGTCGATAACAGCTTTATTTATTCTTAAAGTCAATCTTGCTTTCATATCATAGTTTAAAAAAGATAAAATTAGGCAATTTTCTTACAATAAAAAACCCGACAGATTCAAAATCTATCGGGTTTTATTTTATATCAGAATTTCTAAATTATTTATACTGATCCGCTAATATTTTTACATCAAACAAAAACACTTTCTTCTTGTCATAGTAGCTATAAATCAACGTATAATCATTATCTCTAAAAACCTGAAGTCCCGGATTTGCTTTCGCTGTACTCAAGAGGCTTTTTTCAATTTCAGTATGTATTACATTAATTTCTGCAGTTTCTTTTTCCACATTCATCAATGTCAAATTATACTGAACGGCTCTTTCGTCCGAGTGCTTAGGCAAACTGACACTGTCCAGGCGAATTCCCTGCTGAATTGTCAACGGGCAATTCTTATTATATTTTGTAACCAGCTCTGTAATTTCAGTCTTTACTTCATCTGCACTTTCAGAAAGAAAAAACTGAAAATAAACAGCTAAAGCCAGTGCGGTTCCAATTACGAGTAATAATAAAATATTCTGCTTTCTTTTATTTTTCTTGTCTTGCATTGTTGCTTAAATAGAATTAAAAACCTATTTCTCCTGATTTTTTTTCATTGCATTATAATATGCTGCACGGCTTAATGGCTCATATTCTTCGGTTTCGCCAAGCATTACCAATTTATCGTTATCTGTTTTACGAAAACTGTAGTTGGCAAGATTTCCTGTTCTGGTGCAAACCGCGTGAACTTTGGTCACATATTCTGCTGTTGCCATAAGTGCCGGCATTGGTCCGAAGGGATTTCCTTTAAAGTCCATATCAAGTCCTGCAACTATTACACGAATTCCCTGATTGGCAAGATCATTACAAACAGTAACAATTTCATCATCAAAAAACTGGGCTTCATCAATTCCGATAACATCGCAGCCTTGTGCCAAAATAGCAATATTAGCAGCGGCAGGAACCGGAGTAGAGCGAATTTCGTTGGCATCGTGTGATACCACCATTTCGTCATGATAGCGGGTATCAATAGCAGGTTTAAAAATTTCGACTTTTTGTTTGGCAAATTGGGCGCGTTTTAATCTGCGGATTAACTCCTCGGTTTTACCCGAAAACATTGATCCACAAATAACTTCAATCCAACCAAATTGTTCTTTGTGATTTACTGTATTTTCGAGAAACATTTTGTATTTTTCTACCTTTTAAAATGAATAGTTTTTATTACTTTGTACTGGTAATAATTTGACGCAAAATTTTGATGATTTTACATTTTTTCAAAAGTAGAAAATTTTTATCAAATCGAAGATTCGCAAATGCTTATTAACAAAAATAAAAAATAGTTCTGCGTATTTTCCTTCACAAACAAAGACATTCAAAATACAGAATATATTAAAATATCCTATTCACTATAATTTCAACAGTTATGAAAAAAAAATTGGAAGCCGATTTAATCAGCATTGCACATCGAATTTTAAAGCTTAAAAATAAATCCGATATCAATCAATTATATCTTGAGACTCAGAAATTATATGAGAAGTTAGCTGTTTTAAAATTTGTAGATGAAAATTTTGACGATGTAAAACCTACTATCGGACGTGGTGAAATAGAATCTAAGCTAGAAACTATTTTTGATCAGGAAGAAACACTTCCTGCAGAAATTAAAGTTGAAGAAACACTTCCCGTTGCTGTTGAAGAAACTGTAATTGAAGCCGAAGTGACTCCTGAAGCTGAAATTATTGAAGAAACTCCACAAGAAATAATTGCTGAAATTCCTGAAGAAATAATCCCGGAAATTATTGTTGAAACTATTCCGGAATCAATTGCTGAAAAAGTTGAGGAACCTGTAGTTGAAAAAACAGAAGAACCAGTTGCTGAGGAGAAAAAAGAAACTGCAACGGAGTCATATTTCAGAACCATTAGCGAATCAAAACCAATTCCTGATTTCAAACCTTCTTTTGAATTGGATAAGGAAGAAATAAAAGAGGAAGTAAAAGAAGAACCAAAAATTGAAACTTCAACAAAGTCAAATCCGGTCCATATTTCATTTGAGGATATTCTGGGCGTTAATTATGCTGACGCACAATTTGTAAAAGTAGATAGTTTTGATAATGTTCCTCCTACTCCAACGCCGTCAATAAACGAATATAAAGAAACCAAGACTGTTGCAGAAACAGCGACTATAGAATCTGCAAAACCAAAAGCCGTTCCTTTAAACGAAAAACTGGCAAAAGGTTTCCATATTGATTTGAATGACAGAATTGCTTTCACTAAAAACCTTTTTGGGAATAGTACAGAAGATTACAGTCGTGTTTTAAATCAACTATTAACTTTTGATACTTTTAGCGAAGCAAAAGATTTTATCGAAAATATGGTAAAACCAGATTACAATAACTGGGAAGGAAAAGACGATTACGCAGAACGTTTTCTGGGAATTGTCGAGAAAAAATTCTCCTAAACACGAATTTCACAGATTGACACTAATTTGTTTTCGTGAAATTTTTAGCACTTAATTATTCGTGCTAATTCGTGAAATCTGTGTTTAATATTAAAATTAATTATGTCCAAATTATATATAGTTCCCACGCCTATTGGCAATCTTGAAGACATGACTTTTCGTGCCATTCGCATTCTAAAAGAAGTCGATTTGATTTTGGCCGAAGACACCAGAACGAGTGGAAAACTGCTAAAGCATTTTGAAATTGGCACGCACATGCACAGCCATCACATGCACAACGAACACAAAACTACCGAAAATTTAATTGCACGTTTGAAAGCCGGCGAAACTATTGCCTTAATTTCAGATGCTGGAACTCCGGCAATTTCAGATCCCGGATTTTTATTGACACGCGCTTGTGTGGAAAATAAAATTGAAGTAGAATGTTTACCTGGTGCAACCGCTTTTGTTCCTGCTTTAGTTAATAGTGGATTACCAAATGATAAATTTGTTTTTGAAGGTTTTCTGCCTGATAAAAAAGGACGTCAGACTCGTTTTTTGGCTTTAGCCGAAGAAACAAGAACGATGATTTTGTACGTTTCACCACATAAACTCGTTAAAACTTTAGCTGAGTTTATACAGTATTTTGGAGAAGACAGACAAGTTTGTGTATCGCGTGAATTATCAAAAATGCACGAAGAAAATGTACGCGGAACCGCAAAAGAAGTTTTAACTCATTTTGAAAAAACAGCACCACGTGGTGAAATCGTAGTTGTGGTTGCCGGAAAAACAATAATAAAAGAACCTAAGAAAAGTAAGTTTTCTAAGGATGATGATGAAGAATAATATTTGCCACGAATTCACAAATTAAAATACATTAAAAGATGTTCGCCACGAATCACACAAATTATCACGAATTTAATTAGTGAAAATTCGTGTGATTCGTGGCAAAAAAAACTAACAACAATAACATGAGCATTCAAGCCTTTTTAGAAAAAGTAAAACAAACTACAAACGAAATAACCTTCCTGGAAACTATTGCAGTAATTGAGGAAAATTACAATTTTACACCAACTGCTTTTCAAAACGGAACACAGCATAATGCAGCCGGAGAAAACTCTGGTTCCTGCAAATTATTTTCTTTCGCAAAATTGCAAAACTTAACTAAAGAAGAAACTTTAGCGTGTTTTGGTGCCTTTTATTTTGAAGAAGTTTTAGGAGATCCAAACGGAACAAATCATCAAAACATTAGGAATTTCATCAACTTAGGCTGGGACGGAATTAAGTTTGAAGGAAATGCTTTGGAATTAAAATAATATATTCTTGAATTTGATTAATTAAAGATGGAGGAAAGATTAAAAGAAATACCGGTTATAATATTTCTAATTATAATTGGAATTCCTTTATCTATATTATTTTTTCCAGTAATTCTGGTTTATTTTATATTTGAATTCTTTCAGAAAAAACGATTCAAAAAAAGATATAGCAATTATTTATTATCGATTGAAGGAAAAAAATTCTTTTGCTACACGAATCGAAAAAACAATCATCATTATATCGAAAAGAATATTATTCCAAATCTTACCAGTGATATTAAACCTATTTTTCTTGAAGGGAAACGCATAAAAGATGAAGACAATCGAGAATATATTTCAAATATGTTATTGAACGTTTCTGATCGAAAAGGATATCCATATCTAATAAAAATTAGCGATGGAAAAGCAATAGACAGATCAATGAACCATGAATTTCACGACTTCAAAAGTCAAAATAAAAATCCTGAAGATTTAGTAATTTTAATAAACAGCGGTTTCGATAATCTAAAATCAACACTTTAAAATCTACAATAAAAAAATGCGTTGGACATTAAAACCAAAACCTTCTGAAGATAAAATCAAACATTTGGCGCAAGCCCTGAATGTAGAAGATTTTGTAGCAACCCTTTTGATTCAGCGTGGCATTGAAACTTTTGATGATGCCAAAAATTTCTTTCGCCCTTCATTAGAACATCTCCACGATCCTTTCTTGATGAAAGACATGGACAAAGCAGTTGCCCGAATTGAACTGGCTATTGAAAATCAGGAAAACATCTTGGTTTTTGGCGATTATGATGTCGACGGAACAACGGCTGTTTCTTTGGTTTCTGCGTATTTAAAATCTCATTATCCAAATATTGCTACTTATATTCCGGATCGTTATGACGAAGGTTACGGAATTTCTTTTAAAGGAATTGACTTTGCCGATGATAACGGATTCTCTCTAATTATCGCGCTCGATTGCGGCATAAAATCCATAGATCATATCGCCTACGCGAAAGAAAAAAACATCGATTTTATTATTTGTGATCACCACAGACCTGGAAATATTCTTCCGGATGCCGTTGCGATTTTAGATCCCAAAAGAGAAGATTGCGATTATCCGTATGATGAGTTGTGCGGTTGCGGCGTTGGTTTTAAACTAATTCAGGCTTTAGGAAAAAACCGAAATGAAACTATTGAAGATCTGGTTCCGTATTTGGATTTGGTTGCCACGGCAATCGCTGCAGATATTGTTCCTATTACGGGAGAAAATCGCGTTTTGGCTTATTTTGGATTACAGGTTATTAATTCAGATCCAAGACCGGGAATTAAAGCTTTGGTTCATCAGGTAAAGAAGAAAACTTTAGATATTACTGATGTTGTTTTTATCATTTCGCCAAGAATAAATGCTGCCGGAAGAATTAAACATGGAAATCATGCAGTAGAATTGCTAACTGAATTTAATTTTGAACAAGCGCAGCAATTTGCTTCAGAAATTGAACAATACAATTCTGACCGAAAAGATTTAGACAAGAGAATTACCAAAGAAGCGTTTCAGCAAATTTTAGAAAACCAGGAAGAAGATCGATTCTCTACTGTTGTTTTTCAGGAAGATTGGCATAAAGGCGTGATCGGAATCGTGGCTTCACGATTGATAGAAACCTATTATCGCCCAACATTGGTGTTTACTAAAAGCGGTGATAAATATGCAGCTTCGGCACGATCTGTAAAAGGCTTTGATGTTTACAATGCCTTAGATGCGTGCGCTGAACATTTGGAACAATTTGGAGGTCATATGTATGCTGCCGGAATGACTTTGAAAGCCGAGAATTATACAATTTTTAAAGAGGCTTTTGAAAAACAGGTTTCGGCAACTATTTTACCTGAAATGCGAACTCCTGAAATCGAAATTGATGCAGAGATTAATTTCTCTGACATAACACCAAAACTCATTCGGATTTTAAAACAATTTGAACCTTTTGGACCGCAAAACATGACACCTGTTTTTATGACAACAAATATAAAAGACACAGGTTATGCCAAAACTCTGGGAGCAGACGAAGAACATTTAAGGCTTTTTGTTAAGCAGAATAATTCGGAAGGAATTGCAGCAATCGGTTTTGGCCTTGGAAAAAAAATAGACATCACAAAAAATCAAAATCCATTTCAGTTAGCTTATTCTCTGGCCGAAAATGAATGGAATGGAAACGTTTCGACTCAACTAATGCTTAAAGATATTAGAACAAATGACAAATAAAGAAAAGAAAAACGACCCGTATCAAGCGTTGCGTTTTAGAGAATTTAATATGTTTTTATTATTACGTTTTGCTATGGTTTTTGCCTGGTCGATGCAGTTTATTGTCATTGAATGGGAAGTTTATAGCATTACCAAGAACCCGCTTTCACTTGGAATAATTGGTTTGATGGAAGTAATTCCAGCCGTTTCAATGGCACTAATTGCCGGACATATCGTTGATCAAAGAGAGAAAAAAAGAATGTTGGTATGGTGTATTTTAGGATTTTCGATCATTAGCTTCGGATTATTTTTATTAACATGGCCTGCGGTTGTTGGGGATGCATCATCTGCCATTATTTTATATTCGATTTACTTTTTGGTATTTCTGGGCGGATTGGTACGTGCATTTTTAGGACCAACAATTTTCTCGCTTTTATCTTTAATTGTACCTAAAAAGGCCTATCCAAATGCTGCAACCTGGAGTAGTTCGGTTTGGCAGATTGGTGCCGTTTTAGGACCAGCGGTTGCAGGGTTTTCTATCAATTGGATAGGAGTTCATTGGTCAATGTGCCTTGTGGTTGGCTTCTCTGTTTCTGCCTTAATTGCTTTAACTCAAATCGAGAAAAAACCAATTCTGAATCCGAAGATTGGTGAGCCGGTTATGGAAAGTTTAAAAGAAGGAATCAAATTCGTTTTCAATAATAAAACTATTTTGGGAGTACTTTCTCTTGACATGGTGGCCGTACTTTTTGGAGGAGCCGTTGCTTTATTACCTGTTTTTGCACAGGATATTTTAAAAGTTGGCCCGGAAGGATTTGGTGTTTTAAGAGCTGCACCAGCAATTGGTGCATTTATTACGATGCTGATTTCAGCTTATGTTCCGTTGTATAAAAAAGCCGGAATGAAACTTTTGATCGCCATTTTTATTTTCGGACTGTGCATTATTGTTTTTGGAGTTTCTACCATTTTCTGGATTTCAGTCGTCGCGCTATTCTTAAGCGGTGTTGCTGACGGAATTTCAGTAGTAATTCGTCAAACTATTTTACAGCTTAAAACACCCGACCATATGCGCGGACGTGTTGCTGCGGTAAATTCTATGTTTGTTGGATCATCTAACGAATTAGGCGCCTTTGAAAGTGGTTTAACAGCTAAACTAATGGGAACGGTAACTTCTGTAGTTTTTGGAGGAAGTATGACTTTATTGACCGTTTTAGGTTTCGGAATAGCATCCCCTACTTTTAGAAATTTAGATCTTCAGAAAGATATGGAAGATCATCAAAATATGGAGTAATGAAAAAACTATTATTGGTTTTCATTTTTACAATTTCCATTTTTGCAAACGGACAAAGTCTCTACATTAAAACATACGGAAATAAAGAAAACAAAACCATTGTTTTTATTCATGGCGGTCCAAGTGGTAATTCGACCTTATTTGAGGCAACCACAGCTCAAAAATTGGCCAATAAAAGTTTTTATGTAATCGTTTACGATCGAAGAGGTGAAGGAAGATCTGCAGATCCTCATGCAAAATTTACTTATCAGGAAGCTTTTCAGGATTTGAATTCAATTTTAAAAAGATATAATTTAAAGAAAGTTACTCTTATTGGTCATAGTTTTGGCGGTTTGGTTGCGACGCTTTACACAGCAAAATATCCTCAGAATGTTAGTAATCTCATTTTGGCCGGAGCTCTATTTTCGCAGCAGGAAACTTACGATCATATTTTGAATTCTTTAAAGAAAAGTCACAAAGGCGATTCTAAAACACTCAATAAAATATCTTACGTAGAGAAACTTGATAAAAATTCTGCCGGATACCGCAAACATTGTTTTGATCTCGCAAGTGATAATGATTATTTTAAAATGCCAAATCCTACTAAAGCATCAAAAAAATTATACAGCGATTACGAAGCAAGTAAATTCTTTAAAACCAACATTCGAAATAAAAATGCTCCATTACTTTTTTATAAAAATGAAAAGCAAAATAACATCGATAGCCGACCATTTTTAAAGGAAATAAAAGCAAAAGGAATTCTTGTTTATGCGATTTATGGACAAGAAGATGGAATTTTTTCTCCCTCTCAAATTAAATCAATTAAAAATATAGCAGGAGAAAATCATTTTGCCTTATTAGAAAACTGTTCTCATTATCTATTTGTAGATCAGCAAAATAAATTCCTTTCAAAAATAAAAATGTGGCTTAAATAACAATATAAACCAATAAAATGCTATAAGATAAATTAAGTTTTATTTCAGGTTCTTCTAAACAAAATTTATATCATCGTTATATTTTTAAAAACATCTTTTTTATGATTTTTTATTTAGAACTAATATAAATAATATTTATATTTGTTGAAACAAAAGGATTCATAATGAGAGAAATTGAACAATTATACCACAACAATTTTGGAATTGCTTTTTACTGGAAAAAGGAAAACGAAACCATAACCGACAAAGTTCAATTGGTTTTTAAAGAAACCGGTTTTTATTTTACAATTCAGGAGCTAAATCATTTCTGTGATTTGATAGAAGACAGCATGATTGAAAATGCATGTTGCGAAGCTTGTGAATTAAAATATTCCTGTCATAAATTTTTATTAAAAACTCCTTGTACTGCAATTGATTTGGCTGTTTCTATGACCGAATTAAAATCAATAAAAGATTTAGTTGAAGGTTCTTTATTTAGAATTGACCTTGATGAATATGTTTATGGAGCAGGAATGAATTAAGAATTAATCTAAACAATTTAACAGCATTTTTTCATATTTGAAATATATTTTGAATTTATTCAGAAAAAAGTATATTTACAATAATGAAAAAAACAGCTATTCTTTTTTCCATTTTTGCTTTGGTCTTGTTATTAATGGGCTGCAAAAATGAATCTGATAATTACATAGACCCACGCGGAACCGATTATGCCGGTTCTGAAAGCTGTATTCAATGTCATCAGGCACAATATGAAACAGCTTTTCACAGTTCGCATTTTAAAGCAAGCTCTCCTCCTACCAAAGAAAATATTTTAGGGCATTTTACAAATGGCCGCAATACTTTTGTTTATGATAAAGATACTAAACTTGTTATGGAAGAACGTAACGATAGTCTTTATCAGGTACTTTATAAAAATGGAAAAGAAGTAGAAGCCCATTCTTTTGATGTTCTTTTTGGAACGAAACACGCACAAACAAGTGCATATTGGAAAAACCACTATACATTTGAGTTACCTGTCTCCTATTACAAATCCTTAAATAGTTGGGCAACCAGTCCGGGTTATTCTGCCACTAAAGTAAATTTTGAAAGACAAATTGATAAGGAATGTTATGGCTGTCACAGCTCTAATATTGCCAGCAGATATGTTGAAACCAGCTCTGACAGTATTACTTTTATGACTATTGAAGTAGAGGATTTCATGAACAAAAATACTTTACTATACGGTATTGATTGTGAGCGCTGTCATGGACCTGCCAAACAGCACGTTGAGAAGCATTTAAAATTTCCTGATTTAAAAATTGCTCAAAATATTGTTTCATTCAAAAAACTAACAAGACAGCAAAAAATAGATGCCTGTGCACTTTGCCACTCAGGGAATGATAAAGCAAAGATAAAATCACGTTTTCAATTTAAACCGGGAGATAAACTTTCTGATTATTTTAGAGCAATACCTGGATCGAATGACAGTATTCATTATGATGTTCACGGAAATCAATTAGGGCTGCTTGCCCAAAGTAAATGTTTCAAGAAAAGTGAAAGAATGGACTGCATGACGTGTCATAATCCACATGAAAATTCGTCGCAAAACATGGTTGTTTATTCTAAAATCTGCATGAGTTGTCATCAGCAGACTAAACACACCGAAATGACTTTGACTACAATATCAAAAAGAGCATTACAAAATAATTGTGTAGAATGTCATATGCCAAAACAAATGTCGAATGCGATTACTTTTCAGGCATCCAACAGCAAAAAGAAATCTAATTATATGCTGCGAACACACAAAATTGCGGTTTATCCAACTAATAAAAAGTAACTATTGTTCGAATTTTTGAAGCTCAAAGGTTTCACCGTCAAAAACTCCATAAGTAAAATAACCAATCCAGTCACCAAGATTTACATAATTGGATTCTTCTCCAACAGGAATAATCATTGGCAGATGACGGTGTCCGAAAATGAAGTAATTATAATGTTTGGTTTCGAGTTTACGTTTGGCATACAAAACCAGCCATTCGTTTTCTTCGCCTAAAAATTTGACATCTTCATCGCCGGAAATCAATTTATTTTTAACGGATAAATATTGTGCTAAACTTACGCCAACATCCGGGTGCAGCCAACGAAAAAGCCACTTTGAAAACGGGTTTGTAAATACCTTTTTCATTCGTTTATAACCTTTATCGCCAGGACCTTTTCCGTCGCCGTGACCAATTAAAAACGTTTTTCCGTTAAAGGTAAATTCCTTATTATCATGATATACCGGAATATTCAATTCGGTTTCAAAATAATCATTCATCCATAAATCATGGTTTCCAACAAAAAAATAGATCGGGATTCCGCTGTCGCGAATTTCTGCCAGTTTACCTAAAACCCGCACGAAACCTTTTGGTACCACGGTTTTATATTCAAACCAAAAATCGAATAAATCACCTAATAAAAAAATAGCTTCCGCATCTTGTTTAACAACATCCAGCCAGGCAACAAATTTTTGTTCGCGCGGCAAACTCAACTCAGGAGTTGGAGCGCCAAAATGCTGATCAGAAGCAAAATATACTTTTTTCATTCCGTGAAAGTTATGAGTTATGGATTATGAGTTATGAGTTAGACTCACAATTGGGATTTGGAATTTTAAAAAATTGGGATTTCTTATTGATTATCACTTGCATACCATTCTGCAAACGAAGATTCTGTTTCCTGAAGTTTAAGCGAATGGAGTGAAATTCCTGCAGGCAAACGAGAAATAATTCTTTTCGAAAAATCAACTACCATGTTTTCACTTGTTGGCTGATAGTCAACTAAAATTACGTGATGACCACGATTTTTCAATTCATTTGCCAATTCGATATGCGGCGTAGTTTCGTTAAAAACAGTTGCATGATCAAATTGGTCGACGATTTCTTCTTTTACAATTTTCTTTAGATCCGAAAAGTCAATCACCATTCCGAATTTCACATTCGATCGATCCGTAATTGGCGAACCAATAACTGTTACCGATAATTTATAACTGTGCCCGTGAACGTTTTTGCATTTTCCGTCGTAACCGTATAAAGCATGCCCGGTTTCGAAATTAAATTGCTTTGTAATTCTGATATTACTCATCGATTTGAATTTTAGGTTGCAAATTTACAAATTAATAACCGTTTAAATAATAAATTCCAAATAAAGAAAAATTCCAAATTCCAAGTATCGATTTCTATTGGGATTTGGAATTTAAATATTGGAATTTCCCTTTTATTTATTTTTTAAATTGTGTCAAAGCATTTTTTGTAAAATCAGACAAAACCAATTTTCCTGTAATAGCGGCACGTTCAAAAAGTATAGATTCCCATTGTTCTGTTCCTTCCCAAATAATTTTCTTCATTTCAAACAAAGCTTCAGGATTATAGGAACTTAATTTTTGGGCAAATTTTTCAACTTCGATATCCAACTGATCTGAATTGTGAATCTCCGAAAAAAGTCCTTTTTCCAGAGCCCATTCAGCCGATTTCCAGTTTTGCGCCGCCAAAGTCATTTCGGTCATCGCTGTTTTACCAATTTTTCTGGAAACGGCTGGCTCAATCACAAAAGGTCCAATTCCGATTGCCAACTCCGAAAGTTTTACAGCGCTTTCCGGTGTGGCCAAAACATAATCACAAGTAGCAATAATTCCAACACCACCACCAACGGCTTTTCCCTGAACGCGGCCAATGATGATTTTAGAACAGTTGCGCATTGCGTTTAACAAATGAGCAAAGCCAGAGAAAAATTCTGTCCCCTGTTCTTCATTTTCTACTGCCAAAAGTTCATCAAACGAAGCTCCAGAACAAAAAGTTTTCGAACCTTCGCTTTGTAAAACAATAACTGAAACGGTTTCATTTCGGCTCAACGAATTAATTTCGGCAGTTAAACGATTTAATAATTCACGCGGAAAAGAATTACTCGCCGGATGGCCAAATTGCACAATTGCAACTGCGTTTTGAAAAGTAGTTTGTAAAGTACCGTTTTGATTTTCTGAACTCATAAAAATAGTTTTGAACGTAAAGTTACGGTTTTGATAATTATTTTCGCTCTAAGCGATTTGAAATTTGTTTTTTGAAAATTAATTGACTTTATTTGCTATCGCTTTGGGGGATTAGCTCATTTGGCTAGAGTATCCCGATCTGATCGGGAGGCTGCCGATTCGATTTTCAAAAGCAAACAAAACAAAAAAGGGGGATTAGCTCATTTAGCTGGAGTATCCCGATCTGATCGGGAGGGCAGCCGATTCGATTTTCAAAAGCAAACAAAACAAAAAAGGGGGATTAGCTCATTTGGCTAGAGTACTTGCCTGGCAGGCAAGGGGTGACCGGTTCGAATCCGGTATTCTCCACAAATATTTTTACAAAAATACCCAAATAGTTAAAACAACTGTTTGGGTATTTTTATTTATAATACCTATGTTTTACACTTATATTCTATACTCTAATACAATTAACAAATACTATGTTGGTTCATGTCAAGATATTGAACAGCGTTTACAAGATCATTTGAATAGCAGAAGTAAATACACAAAAGTGGCTAAAGATTGGGAATTAAAATATTTCGAAACTTTCCTTACTCGAAGTGAAGCCTGTCAAAGGGAATTACAAATCAAAAAAATGAAAAGCAGAAAATATATCGAAAACCTAATCGAAACAAAAGGCTAGAGTATCACGACACATCGGGAAGCTGACCGGTTCTCCCGATGTCTCGGGACGGTATTCTCCACAAAAAAACCGTATTACTTTATTGTGATACGGTTTTTTTTATTTTTTTAGGAGCAGAAGATTTAGTTTTTTTCATCACCTTAAGTTGTTTAGGCTTTATAAGAATCATTTTTTAAATTTGTTTGAAGACTTACGACAAATAAAGATTCCTGACTAACTTAACCTAAGCTATTTTATGAAAATTTCTTTCACACTTTATTGTTCTGATCTAGAAGTATCATTTCATTTTTATCAAAAAGTTTTTAATCTCAAAAACCAAACTTTTACAAACAAGTTCAAAACTTTTTTTGTGCCCATTGAAGACCATATAGAACTAAAAATAAGCATCCTGGAGAAGCCTCTCAATAAAACGAACATCGAAATAAACGAAGTAGATGTCGCCGAATTATATGATACACTCATCAAGAATCAACTTTCTAAAACTAATGAATCAGATCCTATGAAAATGCCATCGGGTACATTCTCCGGTCCATGGGAATTCCCGGGAGGTAGTGCAGTTTTTCTAATTGATCCGGATAATCATTTTATTGTTTTTACGGAATGGTAATTGAACGAATTACAAATCTTTACCATCAGTTTTAAAAACTCTGCAGAGTTCCTTGTGAAGATTTCACCTTTATCAAAATGACAATATGTGAAAAACAAGAATAAAATTTTAGTTTAAAAAACCTACTTCAACAAATACCCCAAACGAATACTCCCATAAAAAGATCCGTTCATATCATGACTTTCCAGTTCTTTCCCATGATAAATAAAAGAGTAAGACATGTTGAAGCTATTATGACGGTATTTTAAACCAAATTCAGCATTAAAGCGCCACGGAATCAATTCAAAAGTTACCGGACTTGTATTGCTAAACATGCTCCCTTCGATTGTAGCATCATAAAATTGGTAATTGATACTTGGAATAGCATAAAAGTAAAATTCACGAACATTATATTGCGTTTGCGAACTTACTGAAGCATCGTGCAAATTAGAATCGTAAATTGGGAGTAATTTTTTGAAACCTAGTCGGGTTAAAAATCCTGCAGAAACTCCGGTAAAAATTGTTCCAACATTTGCTTCTGTCTGAAAGTGAAGATCGGCAAATTCGTTGGGTTCATTTTTAAGTAATTTCTTCGAATACAAAGCATGCGCCTGAATGCCTAATGCATTATGAACCTGATTTTCCCAACCAAAAACTTCTTTATATCCAATAGTATGATGAAAAGCTTCCTGCATTTGTCTTCCAAAGGCATTTGGCCCCATATAACCCAACTGAAAATCAGTTTTTAAAACTGACTCAGATTGGTAAAAAAAACTTCTCCCCGCTTCGGCAAAAAGATAACCGGCAAACGGACGGTTGTTACGGTTACGAGCTTCGATATTAATATACCTCGGATTATAAATATATTGACCAACACGAAACTCAGTTATTTTCTTGTTGATTTTTTCATTTTCATTCTTCGATAAAAATCGGTAAAAAAGCTCCAAACCATTCGTATAATACATGTCATTTTTAGACGATGTATATAAATCATTATCTGTGATAAAACCTATTTCTTTAGTTTTTCCTTGTCCAAAAGTCAACGTAGTTGTTAATATCAGGAATGCAAAAACAATCTTTTTACTTCCCATCATAATTTATTTTTCCTACTGCTCGCATTTCACGAACAATTCTTTCTTTACGTCTGTTTATATAACTGGAAGATCCCGTTGCTTTGAATTTTCTTGGATTTGGTAAAATCGCAGCAATTCCGGCAGCTTGCATTGGCGTTAAACTCGAAGCATCACGACGATACCAATGTTCTGTTGCCGCATAGGCTCCGTAAACACCATCACCCATTTCAATACTGTTCAGGTAAACTTCCATAATGCGTTCTTTGCCCCAGATAATTTCTATTAAAACGGTAAAATAAGCTTCTAAGCCTTTACGGAAATAACTTTTTCCCTGCCATAAAAACACATTTTTGGCCGTTTGCTGCGAAATTGTACTTCCACCACGAATTCGGCGTCCGCGTTCGTTGCTTTTATATGCTTTTTGGAGTGCCTTGAAATCGAAACCATTGTGTGATAAAAAAGTTCCGTCTTCACTTGCGATAACGGCTTTTTGCAAATTCATCGAAATTTTATCAATTGGTTCCCAATCGTGATCAAAATAAACCTCTTTTCCTCCGAGTTTATTTTCTATAGCCCTTATTAACATTAATGGCGTAAAAGGAACGGGTATATATTTAAAAAATATCACGGATCCAATTGAGAGTCCGAAAAACCATAACATCAGTTTAATAAAAAACCATTTTACTTTCTCGCCAAAAGAACGATTCCCTTTTTTCTTAGCTGTTGGTTTTGGTTTACTTGCGGTTGTTGTTTTTTTTGGTGCGGGTTTTTTAACTGCCATTATATTAAATCTGCTAATTCTGTTCCTATTAAACTTCCTATTGCAACGCCCATTCCGCCCAAACGCACTCCACAAAACACGTTTTCAGACAGTTGCGAAACAACAGGTTTTTTACTGTTTCCGATTCCCATAATGCCGCTCCAACGATGCGCAATTTGAAAATCCTGATTTGGTAAAATTACATTTTTAAGTAAATCTTCCAACTTATTTTGTACAATTTTGGTCTGCCCAAATTCAGTTGTATTTTCTGCTTCAAAATCGAGGTTTCTTCCTCCGCCAAGTAAAATTCTGTCGCCAATATTTCTGAAATAATAATAACCGCGATCCAAATGAAAAGTTCCTTTTATATCCAGATTTTTAATGGGTTCGGTAATTAAAACCTGTGCTCTGGCCGGCTGTACTTCGCCTTTTGTCAATGCATTTGCAAAACCATTTGTGGCAAAAAGTATTTTTTGTGATTTAAAACTAAAATCGCCAAGAGCAATTTCAACCTGATTTCCTAAATCGGCATAACCTGTTACAGTTTGTTTATTCAAAATTAGAATATCTGCAGCAACGGCTTGTTTCAGCAATTCCTGCATCATATTTCCGGTATCGATTTGGGCTTCAAACGGATTAAAAATCAAATATTCGTGAATGTTTTCAAATCCAAATCGGTCGACTTCTTTGGCAAAAACATCACTCTTGAAAATGGGTTTTAAAATTTCGTTGATAAATGGCAAACGCATTACAGCTTCATTAAAAACTCTTTCATCTTCTTTTAGAAACAATTCATATCCGCCATGAGGTTTAAAATCTATTGCCGTGTCTCCGAGTTTTTTTCGAAGTAATTGCAAACCTTGCCAGCGTTTCTCTATCAATTGCACAACATCTTCTTCTGAGTGTGTGTTTAAATCTTCTAAAATTTCAGAAAGACTTCCAAAACAGGCAAAACCGGCATTTTTCGTACTCGCGCCTTGTGGTAATGCTCCTTTTTCTAAAACTAGAATTTTAGCTTCCGGAAATCTTTCGCGCAAGCGTAATGCCGCATGCAATCCTACAATTCCGCTTCCAACAATTGTATAATCAACGTTGGTGAACCAATTTTTGAGTTCCCAGTAACTTAAATCCATTTGGCAATTTTTTATAAAAATAATGATTTTTTGTACCAAAAAATAAATTTCAATTTTAAAATTCCAAATTCCAATTATGGGAGTCAAACTCGATTTAAAGTTTATTTCTGACTATGTCAGGCTGAGCGTCCCGAGACTTCGGGAGAAGCCCTTTTCATACACTTAAGCCTTCTCCCGAAGTCTCGG
>NZ_JXQR01000032.1:0-6421 GCF_000834715.1 Flavobacterium sp. MEB061
CATCTCCTGCTAATACTTTTGCAGCAGTTACTGATGCTACTTTAAATGCAAGTCCGATTAGTATTGACGTACCTGCGGGAACGGCTGCCGGAACTTATACTGGAACTATAACTGTCAAAAATGCGAATTCTTGTACTTCGAGTCCGGGAGTAGCGTTTAGTGTAGTTGTCAATCCTTTGCCTACTATAACTCTTGGTACAGCAGCTCCGGTGTGTGCAACGGGACTCGCTCAAAATACAAGTTTAACTTATACGGGAACCACCAATTCTCCAACAACCTATAGTATTGTCTGGAATGCTTCTCCTACGAATAGTTTTGTAGCGATTACAGATGCAGCATTAACAGCTAGTCCAATTTCAATAGCTGTTCCTGCCGGTACCGCACCCGGAACTTATACTGGAACCTTGACTGTAGCAAATGGTAATTCTTGTGTTTCCAGTTCTGGTGTTGCTTTTAGTGTTGTTGTCAATCCTTTACCAACCATCATCTTGGGTACAGTTGAGCCTGTATGTTCAAGTACAAGTTCTCAAAATACAACTTTAGCTTATACAGCAACAACAAATTCTCCAACAACCTATAGTATTGTCTGGAATGCTTCTCCTACGAATAGTTTTGTAGCGGTTACCAATGCAACTTTAAATGCTAGCCCAATTTCAATAGCTGTTCCTGCGGGAACTGCCGCTGGAACCTATACAGGAACCTTGACTGTAGCAAATGGTAATTCGTGCGTTTCCAATTCTGGTGTGGCTTTTAGTGTTGATGTTAATCCTCTTCCAACCATTACCTTGGGTACAGTTGCGCCCGTATGTTCAAGTGCAAGTTCACAAAATACAACTTTAGCTTATACGGGAACAACAAATTCTCCAACAACTTATAGCATTGTCTGGAACGCTTCTCCTGCGAATAGTTTTGTGGCGGTTACCGATGCAGCATTAACAACTAGTCCAATTTCAATAGCTGTTCCTGCCGGAACTACACCCGGAACTTATAGTGGAACTTTGACTGTAGCAAATGGTAATTCATGTGTTTCCAGTTCGGGTGTGACTTTTAGTATATTGATAAATGAGTCACCTTCAGCTCCAATTATAGGGGCTATAACACCTGCATCATGTACGGTTGCCACAGGTAGCATCGCTTTAAGCGGATTACCTGTCGGAGGGACATTAACGTTATATCCCGGTGAAATAATAAAACCTTATTCAGGAACAACTGTTACTATTTCCGGACTTTCATCCAATACTTACGCTTTTACAGTAAGTAATGGGATTTGTACTTCGGTAATTTCTGCAAATGCAGTCGTGCCCAGTCTAGTTACAAATACCTACACCACTTCATGGTCTAATGGAACACCTACAGCGGATCAGGACATTATTTTTGCGGGAGACTTTATCTCAGCTGGCGGTGGTGTCGGAGATATTACAGCTTGTAGCTGTACTGTAAACACGGGAGTAAGTGTTACAATTCAAGCTTTAGATACTCTTACGTTAACGAATTCATTATCAAATAATGGAGGAAGTGTAACTTTCGAAAATAATGCCAGTTTATTACAAATAAATAATGCGATCAATACAGGTAATATTACTTATCAACGAACTACTACTCCAATTCTTAGGGGAGATTTTGTTTATTGGTCAACACCTGTAAATCCACAAAGGCTTTTTGATGTTTCTCCTTTGACCTTGGGTGATAAATATTTTTCTTATAATGGAGATCGTTGGGCAATCATCAATCGAAACAGTTATATGTTAATTGGAAAAGGGTACAGTATTCGTGCTCCTCAAAATTATTCAAATACTAATAGAGTTACTTTTACGGCTTCTTTTATCGGTCAGCCAAATAATGGTGATTTATTTGGAGAAACCGTAGCGGCGGGTAAATTTTATTTAATTGGAAATCCGTATCCATCTGCTTTAGATGCAAATCTATTTTTAAGCGCAAATCTTTTTTTAGACGGAACTCTATACTTTTGGACACATAACACTCCTGTGGTTTTGGTAGGTGCTTACCGATATAATTCGGATGACTATGCCAGTTATAATTTTACTGGTGGTGTAGGTATAGGAACACCAGCACCAACGGGAACACCACAAAATAACGACAGTACTCCAACCGGTAAAATCGGGGCGGGTCAATCTTTCTTTGCAACCGCTAATAATGCAGGAACAGTTGCATTTACCAATAATATGCGATTGGGAGGTATTGACAATTCTCAGTTTTTTAAACCTGAAAATAATTCAAATTCAGCATTACCTGAAAGACATCGGTTATGGCTAAATATGACTAATAGCGAAGGAGCCTTTAAGCAAATGCTGATTGGTTATATTGAAGGAGCAACTAATGATTTTGAAAGCAAATACGATGGCGTAACATTTGATGGTAATCCGTATTTGGATTTTTATAGTATCGCAAATGATAATAAATATGTGATTCAGGGTCGAGCCTTGCCGTTTACAGATACAGATATTGTTCCATTAGGATACAGAAGCACTATTGCCGGCGATTTTACAATTTCGATAGACCACGTTGATGGTGATTTACGCAATCATACTATTTATATTGAAGATAAAGTCACAAATACAGTTCATAATTTAAAGAGCAGCAATTATACATTTTCAACTGCAACGGGAACTTATACAGATCGTTTTGTATTGACTTATGTAAACAAAACATTAGGTTTGGGAGAATTTGAGGCGAACGATAAAAATGTTTTGGTTGCTGTGCAAAATAAGGTAATTACTATTACATCCAGTACTGAAAAAGTAGACACAGTTTATATTTATGATCTTACTGGTAAAATGATTTATAAAACAGCGAATTTATCAGATACAGTGGTGAAAATTGACAATTTGAAAGTAAAAAATCAGGTTTTATTAGTGAAAGTAATTTTAGATACGAACGAAACAAAAACATATAAAATAGTTTACTAGAAAGCAATAATACAGCGAAAAGTCCACTTGTTATAGACGAGTGGACTTTTTTTTTGCGAAAAAATCAAAAAAATCAAGGTATAAAAAGTAGGGTTTTTAAAGCAATCGTTTTTTTGTTAACACAAAAAAATGCATTTGGTCGGTAATTGATGCTATTTGTCGGAAAAGTTAATTTTTAAAATAAAATACTTGTAATAAACTGTTTTTTACGCTTTATTTGGACTAGAATAATCTTAAAAGGAATACTTTATTTTAAAAAGTTCTGATGTTTAAAGAGTTAGCTTTTTTTGAAAGTTGAATTGGTTTTTAATGTATTTATTTTCAAAATTTGTTTGTAAATAAATGCTTTCAAAATGTTAAAATTTATTTTAACATTAACATTTAAAAAACTGTTCTAATCATAAAATCGTAAGTGATTAAATATCAGTGTTTTTTATTTTTTAAAGAATGCTGATAAGTTTTTTTCAAAATGTAATCACAAATACCACTACTATATGATTAGAAAACTACTTTTACTCATTATTTTTATTATTTTCCCTGTCCTAAGTTTTGGACAATCGATTTGGACAAATCCAATTACTGGAGCAGATCCAGGACAAGTTAACCCATATACAACTGGTGATTCCAAAAATGCAAATATCTCAGTATCAGGAATAAGGCGAACTGGAGTTTCTGGTGCAAATGGAAACAATAGCTATACTACAGGTAATTGGAATAATGGCTTTACTTCCACTAAGTATATCGAATTTATTCTAACACCAAATAATGGATATAAAATAGATTTTATAAGTCTTCAATATACTGGTCAAACAGGTGGTGGTGGATCGGGAACTGCACCCTCAAGTTTTGCTGTTAGATCCAGTGTAGATAATTTTACTGCAGATATTGGCTCGGCGGTTGCAGGAACAAATACTATTTCATTATTAGGAGCTTCATATCAAAACATAGGTACAGCTATAACTTTTAGAATATATGCATGGGGGGGTACAAATGCCACTAAGACATATGCTATCAATGATTTTACATTTAATGGTACAGTTTGCTCCTCTCCAATTACTACAGGAGCATCTATCTGTCAGGGAGGTACAGGTTCTTTAACTTCAACAACAAATGGAGTTACTGCAAACACATTTACAGGTTCTTGGAATGCTGTAACAGATGCTACAGCATCTATACCTACAACCTCAATGAACAATAACACAAACTGTGGTTTTGTAGCAGGGATTGTTAGAAATTACACGGCGACAAGTTTTACTGTTAGTACAACAGGAGTTTACACTTTTAAAATGACAGATACCAATGCTTATGATGGTATGGCATATATTTATTCAGGAAACTTTACACCAGGGACATGTCCTGGCGGAGGTAACTGGATAATTGGCGATGATGATAATTCAGGACTAAATGCCGAACCAAGAATGACTCCTACTTTAATTGCAGGAGTAGTGTATACTTTGATCTCTACTACTTATAATAACTCGTCGGGTACTTATAGTGGTGACTATACTTGGACTGTCACGCCGCCAGCAGGAGGTCAAGTTACAACATCGCCAGTTAGTTGGTATACAGCTGCAACAGGGGGCACGCCTATTGGCGGAGGTTCTCCTTTTAATCCGGTTGGAGTTGCTGGTTCTGGTTTAGCTAATACTAATACAGTTGGCACAACTACATATTATGCTGCGTCAGTAGGATCTTGCGCAAGAACTCCTACAACTTTTGTAATTAATGGAGACACTCCAACTACATCATTAGGCACATATACTTTTTGTATCGATAATAGCATGACACAAACTACAGCAAATGCTGCCGCTGGTCAATATGCTTTAGTTAATGTTGTTAAGGGATATAACTACACATTTGCAGTTGGAAATGTTTTCGCTAGTAATAACGAAAAACTTAATATTTTAGATGCTGCTACAGATTTAGAAGTTACTCCTACTGCTAATAATACTTCTGCTTCGGGAGCTACAATTTCTAATTGGGTAGCACCATTTTCCGGCCAGATAAAAGTTGTTTTATCAACAGGGAGTTGTTCAAATATTGGAATTGGGGGTACTGGTGGAATTGCTTTGACGTTAAATTCAATTGGTGATACGCAAGAAACTCAAAATGAATTTGGCACTAATACCTGGGTAGGACATATTTACAATGCTGGAGGATCTTCTCCAGAACCGTTTGTCACAGCTAATTATGCTGGAACGTACAACATAGCTACTGAAACTATTAATGAAGGTTTTGGTGGCGATGCAAATTGTTTCCCTGTTTACTCAAATGGAGTTCAGAGAGCAAGCATTCTTACCGAAGGAATGGCTGTAAGATATAAAATGAAAACTACTAAGTCAGGTTGTTATTTAATTACGATGACTGGCGATGATGGTATACGTTTATTTTTAAACGGAACAAAAGTCTTTGACAGATGGGTTCAACAAGTTTCTACTACTTATAGCAATGTTTTAGTAAATCTGGATGGAGACGACGATCTTGTATTTGATTATTATGAAAATGGAGGAGGAAATGTCGTAGGCTTTTCGATGACAGCATTCAATGCAGGTGCAAATACTATTACCGCACCGGCAACTGTTACTTTTTGCAGCAATGGTGATCCGGCTGTTATAGAGGGATCATTACAATATAACTCAAACGATGTTAATTTTCAAAATCCACAACTTAATTTCCAATGGCAGATTTCTACAGATGGAAGTAGTTACACAGATATATCTGGTGCTAATGGTAGAACTTATGATCCACCAGCGATTATAAATAATACTGCTGCAAATATTGTAAGAAGGTTTAAAAGATTAGTTACTTTAAATACTGCCAATGTTCCTAACATTAACAATGTAAGAACAAGTTGCTTATATAATGAAAGTAATATTGTAACAATTACAACTACACCAACAGCAGTTATTTCTGCTACTACTGCATCGACATGTACTGGTGTTGCCTTTACAGTAACTCCAACTGGAACAATTCCTGCAGGAACAACCTACAGTTGGGGAATTCCAACAGTAACGGGAGGAATTGCTGGCGGTACAGCAAGTACAGGATCACCAACTAGTATTACAGGAACACTTTTAAATCCTTCTGCTACTGCTCAGACCGCTACATATACAGTGACCCCAACCTCTGCGGGTTGTGCGGGTGCTACTTTTACAGTAACTGTTACGGTTAATCCTTTACCAACACCAACATTTACTGCCCAGCCTGCAGCATCAACTTGTATTGGTACTTCTGTTACTTATACTACACAAGGTGCAATGTCCAATTATGTTTGGGGATTTCCGGGAACTGCAGGTACAGATTATGCAATTGTTTCTGGCGGAACTAGCAATGATAGTTCAGTAACGTTGAGATATTTAACAGCAGGAAGTAAAACAGTTACGATTAATTATACAAATGTTCCTAATAGTTGTACAGCAACTTCAGCGACATCTTCATCTGCAACTACTGTAAATGCGTTACCAACACCAACATTTACTGCCCAGCCTGCAGCA
>NZ_JXQR01000033.1:0-6144 GCF_000834715.1 Flavobacterium sp. MEB061
AAAATATGTTTTTCCGTCAATTCGAACAGCTAAATCACAACTTTTGCCTTTCATTCCAAACTGGCATTCACCACAAGAGGCTTCAACAATTTGAGGTTTATCAATTACTTTTTTATTCTGTGCCTGAATTGAAATTCCGATAAACAGGAAAATCGTGAATAGTATTTTTTTCATTTTTTAAGAATTTACAGTGATTAATGTTGCTGTTTTTTTGGCTCTTTCTATGATTTCTTCGATTGGGGTTGCTAATGAATCGTTGCTTAAAACAACTCCCATTCTTCGGTATGGTCTTGAAGTTGGTTTACCAAAAATCCTGAAATCAGTTTTTGGCAATGCCGCTACTTTTTCAATTCCGGTAAAAGTTGGATTTGCAGAATCTTCTGAAGCTAAAATTACAGCGCTTGCTCCGGCTTTTTCTAGTGTAATTTCGGAAATAGGTAAACTTAAAATCGCACGCAAGTGCAATTCGAATTCATTGAAATTTTGTGTTCCGGCCAAAGTTACCATTCCTGTATCGTGTGGGCGAGGAGAAAGTTCTGAGAAATAAACGCCTTCATTGGTCAGGAAAAATTCAACGCCAAAAAGCCCTGCTCCACCAAGTGCTTCAGTAATTTTTTCGGCCATATCCTGCGCTTCATACAAGTCTTTTTCTGAAACTAAAGCAGGTTGCCAGCTTTCCTGATAATCGCCGCGTTCTTGTCTGTGACCAATTGGAGCGCAAAATAAGGTTGGGTTATTATTTTGAGTAATAGTTAAAAGGGTAATTTCCGAATGAAAATCAACAAAAGCTTCTACAATAACTTCAATAACATCTCCACGTGAACCAGCAACGGCATATTCCCATGCTTTTTCGATATCACTTTCGGTTTTAATTGTCGATTGTCCTTTTCCTGAAGAAGACATTAAAGGTTTTACAACACAAGGAATTCCAACTTCCTGAACGGCTTTTTGCAATTCTTCTGCCGAAGTTGCGTATTGATATTTGGCTGTTTTTAGGCCTAATTCTTTTGCTGCCAAATCACGAATGGCTTTACGATTCATGGTAAAGTTGGCCGCTTTCGCTGAAGGAACAACAGTAATACCTTGTTTTTCGTAATCGTAAAAACGTTCTGTGCGAATGGCTTCTATCTCTGGAACTATAAAATCTGGTTTGTGTTTGGCTACAATTCGGTCAAGAGCTTCGCCGTCTAGCATGTTGATGACTTCGAAACCGTGTGCAACCTGCATTGCAGGAGCATTTTCGTAACTATCAACTGCAATTATGGTTTGACCGATTCGTTGCGCGGCAATGACAAATTCTTTGCCTAATTCACCTGAACCGAGGAGTAGTATTTTCATTTTGTTTGATTTAAAGTTTGGGTATTTGGCTTGCTTTTACAATTATTAAACTGCTAATAAAAGTTAGAATCATTATTACTAATGATAAAAATAAAATCATTAGTAAGGAAAACACAATTTGATATTGCATTTGCCAGTGTAAGACACTTGATATTTCATTGATTATTAATCCGCCAATATAAATTGCGAAAAGAAATATTATAAGTTTTGAACCTACTTGAAAAGAAAACTGCGAGCAGGCTTTAAAATAAGGTATGTGGTTTAATGAAGGGGTTATTTTTTTTGCTGAAATTGAAAAGAGACAAACAATTAAAAAGGGAAATAAAACTCCCCAAAAAAGAGGATTCCAAAAGAAACCAAAATCACATATTTGAGCACACAGAGTTACTAAATAGTGTTTTGAAAATATAAAAAATGAGAAAAAAGCAGAAATTAGAATTCCAGCCATAATCGAATATTTTTGGAGACTATTTTTTGATTCCATTTAAATTTGTTTTGAGAGTAAAGATAAAAAAATGGAATTTATTCTCACACAGATTTTGCAGATTCGGGAGATTTAAATTTTAAACAAAAAATTTCTCGCTTTACGATTTGCGTGAGGGATAGAAGTGAAAAGCCCGCAGCCTGACGAAGGAAGAGCGAGGACTTGCAGCGGATAGCCCGACCCGGAGGGACACGCCCAAAATAAAAAACCGATACTTAATTAAGCATCGGTTTGTATTTTAATAAAAATGATCTTCTTCAATTTCAAATTCGGCATCTTTTTCCCAAATTTCCATTTCACATGGCTTACAGTTGAATTTTAGTTTGTATTCAAGCTCGCCTTGTTTTAAAACTAATGGTTCTTTTACTTTAACACCCATGATGTCTTTTTGGTGTATTGGGCATTTTTTTAATTCGTATTTAATGCAATATTTAGTTGTCATAACACGAGATTTTCCCGGATCCCATTGCAATTCGAATGCTTTTTCGATTTCGGTTACACCGTGACGTTCGTAGAATTTACGTGCCGTTTTGTTCGAAACGTTGTACATGAAATCCAATTTGGTTTCAGGATAAGGATGCGACGTTTTTACCAATTGGTGTTCTTCGCGCTTATAATTTTTCAAACGAATTTCGGTTAACTGATCGTAAACTGTTCTTCTCATTTCGTTGATTTTAGAAATAGGAAGGAACCAGTTTTGAGAAAACATTACATTAATTTCATTGGCTGTATAAGGTGTAAAACCTGTCTTTGCCAATTGCGTTTTGATGTTTTCTTCTATTGATTCGCCCGTTTTAGTCTGCTCTTTTGAATGTTCTAAATTTACGGTGCTTACGTTTCCATCTTCATCGGTTGCGATTAATTCAAAACCGGTTTCATTTTCTGTAAGCAATAAAGTCGTGCTGATTTTTCGAACCGCACTATCTTCTCTTTCTACAATTTTGATGAAAGCAGCGTCGTTATTTCGATAAATAAAAGTTCCCGGTTTAATGTCTTTTAAAACGTTTGGATATATTATTCCGTTTTCGGCCTTGTTTACATAAATTCCGTCAGCTTCGTTATTTTCGTTGATAAAACAAAGTCCGTCACCGTTGTTTAGGAATTCGCCGTTTTCGATTTCGTAAGCGTTTCCTATGGTTTTAACCAGCTTGCCAATATATTGTCCTTTTGATTTTGGGCTTTCCCAAGATCCGATACTATGATTTCTATCGTTTACAAAATAGTCAGTATAACCGCGGTTGAAAGTTCTGCTTAGAGAAGAATCGAAAGTATAGGTACAAGTTCCTGATGAAGCTTTCATGTATTTATCGCTTCCTTCGCCTTCTAAGAAACTGTCTAATTTTTGACGTAAAAACGACACGTTGTTTTTTACATAAACAACATCTTTTAATCTTCCTTCAATTTTAAAAGAAACAATTCCGGCTTCAATTAAATTTGGAATTTGATCTGAAATATCTAGATCTTTAATAGAAAGTAAGTGACTGTTTTTGATTAAGGTTTCTCCGTTTCCGTCGATTAAGTTATAAGGCAAACGGCAGTTTTGAGCGCAAGAACCACGATTGGCGCTGCGTTCTCCGTTGGCCACACTCATATAACAGTTTCCACTAAAGGAAACACATAATGCTCCGGTTACGAAAAATTCTAATTCTACATCAGCCTCGTCGTATATTGTTTTAATTTGATGCAGGTTTAATTCACGTGCCAAAACCACACGTTTGATTCCGGCATCTTTAAGGAATTTAATTTTATCAGCGTCACGATTGTTGGCTTGTGTACTGGCGTGAAGTACGATAGGAGGTAACTCCATTTCCATAATCGCCATGTCCTGAATAATCAGGGCATCAACGCCAATTTCGTATAATTCCCAGATCATTTGGCGACACGTTTCCAGTTCGTTGTCGTACAAAATGGTATTCATTACCACAAAAACCTGAGCATTAAATAAGTGGGCATATTGTACTAATGCCGCAACATCTTCAATAGAATTGTTGGCATTCGATCTTGCACCAAATTGAGGCGCACCAATATAAACTGCATCGGCACCACTGTTGATGGCGGCCATTCCTCCAATTAAATCTTTAGCAGGAGCTAATATTTCAATTTTCTTCTTCATTTTTAGAACTTTAGGCTTTTGTGGTATTCATGGAAAAAAGTTTGCAAAGTTCTTATAAATATTCCAAGTTTACTAATGCTGAAAGGACTTTTTTTGAAATAGTTAGGTTATGGAATGATGATATTTAAAAATTGTTCTTTTTTTAAGATTTAATCTAATGGAAAAGTATATCCTACAGCGAATATTCCATTTGATTGTTTAGCTGCCGGATGAAAGTAGCCAGAAATTCCAATCTCGAAATTGTTTTTTCGTCCAATAGCTAATCCTATACTAAATGGAATGTGAAGCAATACGTCGCTCTTGTTGAAATTAACTCCGGGTGTTATAGTTTCGAACTTGCCTATTGAAGTACCAATACCTCCTTCTATAAAAGGAGCTACCCAAGGAATTGGTGCACAAAGCGAACTTTTGCTCCTAATAAAAATGCATTTGTTGTTACTCTGTATTGAGGCTGATTTTGTAATTGTTCATTTTTATCAACTGATGTAAAAATACCTCCAACGTAAGGTCTTACACCAAACCATGAAGTTATTCCAAATGTATATTCTCCTTGCAGATAAAGTCCACCTCCCATAACATCTACTTCATCTTGGGCACCATAGTTTTCGATATAATACGAGCCGCTGCTTGCGAAGCCTATTGAGGCTTTTATAGCATTACCTTCCGTTTGGGCTTTTGTCTGATTAGAAAAGAATAGTAAAAAAAATAGAATTAAAGAAAGATTACGTAAAGTCTGTATCATAAAAGGAATATAGATTTATTAAATGCGGTAAATGTAGTATGTTATGTATAAAAAAAGAACATTAGTAATAAATTTATTTGATTGGCTCGTAGATAAGCTGTACTACTCCAGACTTGAAAACATTTGTTTCAAGCAGCTTTAGTTCTATTCGTTCTTTTAGATCTTCAAACAATGGTTTGCCATTTCCTAAAACTGTTGGATGAACTGATATTCTGTAAATGTCAATAAGATTTAGTTTAATAAATGTTTTAATAAGACTTGCTCCACCGTATAACCAAATATCTTTTCCTGACTGCTTTTTAATTTCATTTACTTTTTGTGAAATATCAGAATTTATGAAAACAGCATTATCATCTTTTATATTTTGACTGGAAAAAACATATTTCTTTTTTGAATGTACTCCATCCCAAAGTACTTTTTCGGCTGGACTTGCATTTTCATCCGGTTGAAAATTACCCCAGGCTTCATAACTCACACGACCGTAAAAAATAGTGTCTATGCCAGATAAGAAACCATCAAAATCCATATCATCATCCATGATACACCAATCAATTTCTCCGTTTGGGCCTTCAATAAAGCCGTCTAATGTTACTGCTAAATCTAGAATTACTTTTTTCATTTTTGAGTATTTTTTGATATAAAAATATGCTATTTCTGTTTTTTATAAAACAAAAAACCTTCTCAATTTTACCAAACTGAGAAGGTTTTCTTTGAAAGAACAAATATCTTTAAATATTAATTCGATTTCATTTTAATTCTATCCAATGTAGATTGAATACTGTTTAATTGTTTCGAAATGATTGCAATTTGGCTTCCGTCAAGTTCATTTTTTTCTAAAGCCATTTTATATTTTTCAACAGCAGCTTCTTCTCCTGTTACGCAGGCATTTACAATCGCTTCTGTATCTCCGCTTGTAAAGGATGATTTAATATCAATCCATGCGCGGTGTAAAGCTCCTAATGGTCCGCCTCCGGAAGTATCTGTTGATTTTCCTAGTTTGTTGATTTCATCTTGTAATTCAACAATAAATAAGGCTCTTTCACGGGCATAATCCAAAAATTCAGCTTTGATTGCGTGATTTTCTACATGTTCTGCGGCGTTTGTATAACCCAGTTTTCCATCTTCCAAAATAGAAATTAATCCGTTTAATGTACTTACTGCTTCTGTCGTTGTTTCATCTGTATGTGTCATGATTTTAATTTTTAAATTAATGTATAATACAAAGTTGGGATTTTATAACACCTTAATTCTTATAGAATTACAATGTGTGTTTATAAGATTGTGGAATGGGAATTTTGAAAGGAAAATTTATTTCTCACGCAGATTTAGCAGATTAGACAGATTTAATTTAATTTTTTAAAACGAAAATTGGTTGTTACCGTTTGCGTGAGGGATAGCAGCGGAAAGCCCACAGCCTGACGAAGGAAGTGCGAGGACTTGCAGCGAATAGCCCGACCCGGAGGGACA
>NZ_JXQR01000034.1:0-219 GCF_000834715.1 Flavobacterium sp. MEB061
TTTTCCTACCACAACCACTGAAATTACAGAATCACAGTTTGTCGGGTTGGTGATCTCACAGATGCTGTATTCAACATTATAATTTCCGGCAGCAGTATTCGCTGCAACCGTTACTGTTCCGTCTACGTTTAAGGTTAATCCTGTTGGAACGGTGATCCCCGTTAGTTTTACTTCGCCAGGATTTGTTCCAATAACAACCGGATTTCCGTTTAGGGTATC
>NZ_JXQR01000035.1:0-734 GCF_000834715.1 Flavobacterium sp. MEB061
GCAGTAACATTTACTGTTATTGTTCCGGCAACTTTTCCATTTGAAGCATTACAAGAGAATGGAACTGCAGTAACCGTTGCTGCTAATTGTGCTGGAGCTGTCAAAGTAATACTAACGCTTCCTGTACAACCTTTACTGTCTTTTACATAGAATGTATAAGAACCTGCAGCCAATCCTGTAAATGTACCATTTGGAACATACGTTATATTATCTCTACTATACGTATATCCTCCTGATCCTCCAGCACCTGTTAATTCTACCGAACCATTATTTCCTCCATCACATGATGGATTGATATGCGTTTCTGTAACTGTTGGGTTTGCAATGGCAATAACTGCAGTAGTTGTAGAAGTCGAACATGTATTGGCATCTGTTACTACAAAAGTATAACTGTCTACATTGGCAGCCGTAACTGTATATGTAAACGTTGGTCCAGCTATTGGAGCGCTTGGAGCACTTGGTGTTCCGCTGCCTTTAGTAACTGTATATGTATATGGCCCTCTACCACCTGAAAGTGCAACTGTTATAGTAGCTGCAGGTGTAGCCGTACAATCTAGTTCTTTAGTAACTGATGATGCAGCTACTAATTGTGGATAAATTATTAATGCAGATGTAGCTGTAGCTGTACATCCGTTGGCATCTTTTACCGTAACGGTATAAGTTCCGGCTGGAACATTAAATACATTACTGGTTTGGAATGATGTTCCATCAATACTATAAGTTAACGGAGCTTT